>JAEZDL010000123.1 GCA_023418095.1 Bacteroidota bacterium | reverse complement strand
GAGAAGGAGCTGCATGCATTTGAGACCAGACTGCAAGATTTCAAGGCCGGCATGGAGGCCGAGAAGTGGGAGGTAAGCCCCCAGCGCCTGCGCGACTACCGCATCTACCGCGAGAGCCTCAAGACCGCATTCACCAGCGATGGTGCGAACAACCTCGATCACAAGGTGACCGATGATGAGCAAAGCATCCTGAACATGCTGGCCATGCAGCTGGGCCTTTCGCAGGAGGAGGTGAAGCTTATCAAGTACCAGATCCTGCCGGTGAAGAAACAGGCGATCGACGATGTGATCAACGAACTGAAGACCCTGGGGGTGATCTTCTTCTCCAAGATCTACCGCTTCACCTCCGCATCCCAATCCTCAACCATCGCGGACACCTCAGGGGCTTCTCGGCGCAGGAAGACCAGTAACTCTTCATCATCCAACGTTGCCTTCTGCATCTTCAAAGCATCCCAAAGCTTACGGGCTGCGGCCATGCCACCTGTGTCATAGATCGTCGCAGCGGCTTTATGCCAGCGGCTTTGGTACCAACCGTAGTTGCGCGGATGGTCGCGGCCAAGCTCACCATAATGGTCGTGGGAGTCTTTCAGCCGGGTGTAAGTGAATCCTTCAGTTCCACCTGCAACCACCATTTGCGGGAAGAGGGTTAATGCGGGCAAAAGGGATGGCTCGCGTTCCGCGATGTAGGTATGTAGCAGGATGTTCACATACAGCTCCTGCAACCACTTGCGCTGCATGTTCAGATCAGCCTGCACATGGAATGCATGGCCCAGTTCGTGCAAGGCAAGCAGATCGAAGAACGGCTGCATGGTCAGATCGCCATCCTTGGTGGTGTAAGTGCGCTTGATCTCCGCAGCCATTTCAGGTGCGAGCTGGTCCATCGGCGGCACGAAGCTTCGGAAGAATGGATTGTCCTCCGCGGCCACCACCAATGTGCCATCATCGGCATAATGTGGCATTCCATAGACCACGTTCATTCTTGAGTGTTCGCTCCAATCCGCCGGGCTCAAGACCATGAGTGTCACCGAAGGTTCGGTGGACAGTGCATCCTTGAAGAAGTTGAAAGCATTCGCCACCTGCACGGAAATTGTGTTCGCGCGATCCTTGTGACCTTCACTGTAAAAGGTCTTGATCTGTGCATCCGGCAGACTGTCCAGCTGCGAACCAGCCTGGACCGTATCGATCGAAAGGCAAGCGATCGGAATGAAAAGGAGCAGTGTTCTCATCATGTTTCGTTCGTAGAAAGCACGGAAGATATCGTTGATCGGAATTGTATGAAAGATATGATCCGTTTCGATCAAGGTCGATCTTCGGCCTGAGCACCAAGGGCGCATTGTCCAGGTCTTTTTGAGATCTTTCCCTATATCGGCAACAACGACCGGATCCTTGTGGAGTGCAGAACGGTGAAGGAGAGCTCCGTACAGGGTAGTGTATGAGATGGAGGGGCAGGATGTTTTCATCTACCGCAGCCATCATACGAGGCGGCAACCGAGTAGGCGGTTCGCGAACGATCTTATAATGAGAAGGGTCAAATAAGTATCTATTTCCATAAATTTTATACACAAGCAGCGAATTTCATTAAAGATACGTCTACCTTTCATTCTCAACACGTCCGTCATGGTAAGATATTACTTCGCATTCATCGTATCCCTTTTCCTGGAAGTGCCCACCATGGCGCAATTCGGCCAGATGCGTGTGATCTTGGAGAATCAACTTGAAGATCCGCGGTCATCATTGATCACTGATCTTGACCAGGACGGAGACCTTGATATCATTGTCGCTACCGACCATCCTGCTGGCATCGTATGGTATGAGCATCGTGATGACGGTACGTTCAATGATCCGGAGGTCTTGCTCTATGAGACCTCTGTATGGAAACTGGCACTGGGGGATGTAGACGCCGATGGCGATGAGGATCTGGTGGGTTCGAGCTACGGTCCGAACAGGTTGATGTGGTGGCCACGGAACGGTGCATCCTTCGGTGGCCCTCAGATCATCGATACTTCGATCAACCAGCCATCGGCCATGGAAGTAACGGATCTGGACATGGATGGCGATCTGGACATGGTGATCACAGGAAATGCCGATCAAACCTTATCACTCTTTGAAGGTCTTGGTGGGGGTGAGTTCGGTCCACGCCAGATATTGGCTACGGGTCTTTCCCAACACAGATCGGCCAGGGTTGGGGATCTGGATGGTGATGGTGCCGCGGACATTGTTGTGGCGACCTATTACGGGAACAACATCACCTGGCACCGCAATAGTGGCGATCTGACCTTCCTTCCACCGGTGACGATCAATGCGCAAGTGGATTCCCTCACGTGCATCGAACTGGTGGACATGAACGGTGATGGATCCCTGGACCTCGTATTTCCAGCACCCGCGACCGATCAAGTGGTATGGCAACAGAACAATGGTGATGGCACTTTCGGCGCGGTGCATGTGATCGGGTGGGCGATGAACAATGCGGTCTCGATCCAAGTGCGTGATGTGGATGTAGATGGCGATCTGGATGTCGTATGCACATCATCTCCGGATGATCGGGTGCAGATGCTACAGAACAACGGGAACGGAACGTACAGTTATTTCCTGCTCAACGATATTGCGGTTCACCCGTTCGATGTGAAGTTGATCGACATGGACGGGGATGGTCTTTCGGATGTGTTTTATATGGGTGGTGGAAGCGACGATCTTGTCTGGCACAAGAATCTCGGATCAGGAGCATTCTCATCGCAGATCCAGATCACGCGGCAGGTAAGGATCCCGCGATCGATCATCTCCGGAGATCTCGACGGTGATGGTGATGAAGATGTGATCTACGCGTCCAGCAAGGATCACAGGATCGCCTGGCAGGAAAATCTTGGGGCCGGTGAATTCGGCGAACAAAGGAATCTTTTCCTCGGTGGGGGCACCTGCAGCAGCGTGGCAGCAGCGGATATCAATGGGGATGGATATCTGGACCTTTTGACCGCACAGCAACCCGATATCATTTCGATCCAAAAGGGAATGGCGGGTGTGAGCTTCGAACCACCGGTGGTGATCAATTCACCGGTCAATTACTACACTGAATTGCAATGTCATGATCTTGACGCGGATGGGGATCTGGATCTCATTGCCAGCGCCACTTCACTGCTGATCTATTTCCTGAACAATGGCGATGGTACGTTCGCCTCAGGTGTCACGTTCACCAGTTTGATCACAGGTGACACCTATTTTGCGGTCGCCGATCTGGACGGTGATGACTTATTGGACGTTGTCCAGTCAGCTTCTGGTTATGGCTGGTTGGCTTGGTATCGAAATCTGGGCGGTGGCACATTCGCATCCCGCGTCTCCATTGCTGAAGGCGTGTCATATATAGAGCGGCTCGCATGCGGCGATATCAATGGCGATGGGAATGTGGATATCGTTGCGGGCACGACTCCTTTGCGCTGGTATGCCGGGAACGGTGATGGTACGTTCGGGACACACACGATCCTCGGCTCGGACAATGCCTACGACTGTTACGGCCTTCTTGCCTTCGATACGGATGGCGACGGTGATGATGATGTGATCTCCAGCCACGGATCGGTCTTCGATCCGGGTTACATCCAGATCTATCGCAGCAATGGCGATGGCACATTCATGCCAGGGGCGATCATCGCGAATAACATCGAAGGAGCGATCCCCCTCAACAAAGGCAATGTCAGGGGAAATGGTTCCATGGAGCTGCTGGGCTGCGGCACCGGAAAACTCTTCTGGTTCTCCAATTATTTCAACAGCAAGTATCGCATCCTAGGCAAACGGTTCCATGATGTGGATGGGAACGGTGTATTCGATCCAAGTGAACCGCCCCTGTCGTGGGGCCAGGCGCAGGTGGTGCCGAACCTGAACAGTGCTCTATCAGGATCGGATGGGTCGTACATCTTCTACCTTGATACTGGTACTTTCCAGGTCAGTTCGAGCAGTGCGAATGGCTTCTGGATACAATCCACACAACCTTCAACTTATACGGTAACGCTCACGGAGAATTCGCCTGAGAGCTACGGGAACGATCTCGGCTTCACCACTCTGGTGGATACTTCCCTGGTCGTGCCGACCATCACGGTCGCGGCCGCACCCTGCGGCGGCAGAACATCCATGTGGATCAATTATACCAATCAAGGAACCCGGATCGAAAGCGGAACGGTCACGGTCGAGTTGGATGAGAACTATACGTTCGTATCGAGCGATCCCGCTCCGGCTTCGATCCAGGGAAATTCGATCACATGGGTGTTCGACAGCCTCGGGTATTTTGGAGTTGGGAACATCCATCTTGTGATCGATATGCCTACGGTGGACCTCATGGGCACCGAATTGATCACCACCGCCACGGTGAGCACGATGTGGAATGGTGCACCTTCCGGGGAATTCAGCACTTCATTCGAAAGCGTTCTGGCATGCTCCTATGATCCCAATGACAAGCAGGTGGAGCCGGCTGGATATGGCCAATTCGGCTCGATCGCGATGGACACCGAGTACCTCGATTACACGATCCGCTTCCAGAATACAGGTACAGCACAGGCATTCAACGTGATGTTGCGCGATGCACTTCCGGCGCTTACCGATGTGACCCAATTCACGATCCTCGGCTATTCGCACCAGCCCACGCATGTGGCGTTGGAACCTGGTCATGAACTGGTGGTCAAGTTCGATGACATCATGCTGCCGCCGAGCTATATCAGTGAAGAGAACAGCCAGGGATTCATCAAATTCCGCCTCCCATTACAACCCGGTCTCCCACATCTGACAGAATTCCAGAACACGGCGGAGATCTTCTTCGACCTGAATCCACCGATCATCACGAACACGACCACTTCCACCTTGGTCAATTGCGATCTGTGGCAGCCCGTGGTGGAGGAGGTAGGGATCGAGCTGCTGCAGGCATCACCGGGCGATGCATATCAATGGCTGCTGGATGGATCGCCGATCGATGGAGGCACGGACTTCCAACTTCAAGCACCGGAAACAGGCGAATATTCATGCGAGGTCACCAGCATTCATGGTTGTACCGCTATGACCGATCCCTTTTTCTTGATCGTAACTTCCATGCAGGAATGGTCATCCATGGAATTTTCCGTTCATCCGAATCCCTTTAATGATGGTTTTGTGCTGCGATCTCACAGACCGTTGACCGCCGATCATGAAGTGATCCTTTTCGATCTTCAAGGAAGGGAACTTCGATCCATGTGGGGCATGGGCAGTGATCTGCTTGGAGTGCCTCGAAATGGACTTTCAGCCGGTGTTTATTTATTGAGGATGTACGAGAGGGGTTCGCCTGTGGGTGATCTGCGGATCGTGGCTCAGTAGAAAGGGCGATGCCGATCGCTTGCGACGGAATGAATGAAGTTCTCAACGAACAGGAAAGCTCATGATCGATAGAATTATCCGACCGCTGCCGTCCATCATCGCGACCCTATTGATCCTCTTCCTCGGTCGTGTTTTCGGCCAGGACGAATTCTATCACCCGGATCCAACATTCAACCCGTGGGATATAGGATATGGCCATGCTGATGGACCGCAACAGCTGATCTATGACCATTACGTGGATCCGCAAGGGCGTATCTACATCGTGGGAAATTTCTTGGAGGTGAACGGAAAGGCGCGTAAATACATTGCAAGGCTTCATGCCGACGGAACGCTCGATGAGGATTTTGACGTAGGCATTGGGCCCAACTCCACATGTTATTCAGTGCATGTCCAAAGCAACGGACGCATCCTCGTTGGCGGATCGTTCTTCACTTTCAATGGATCATCACGGTTGGGTATCGTTGGGTTGATGGAGGATGGCTCGGTCGATGCGACCTGGCCCACGGAGGTAAGTGGATATCAGGTCAGCGTGATCGTGGAACAGCCTGACGGAAAGATCATGATTGGTGGCGCTTTCAGTAATGTGAACGGCACCAGTCGCAAATGCATCGCGCGGCTGGAAGCGGATGGAACAGTTGATCCGGAATTCACGACCCCTGGAAGTTTCTATTCCACCGGGAATGATACTCCCAATGTTTCCGGGATACGCCTTCTCCCTGATGGCAAGATCCTCATGAACGGCATGTTCGATGCGTACGGAGGCGTCATCAGCCGCTGTCTTGCGCGCTTGCATCCTACAGGAGCGATCGACAATACTTTTTCCACGGGTCAGGGCTTCACTTCCACTGAAACCATCGGAACAACAAGCGTGAAGGATGTAGCCCTAATGCCCGGTGGAAGCATGATGGTGGTGGGCAGATTCCAATTCTACAATGGTGTTGCAAGATCGGGAGTGGCCAAGCTCAGCGCCGATGGTACACTTGATCCGGACCATGATCCAGGGAGCGGATCCAGCTTTGCGAACTATGCGAATGGACCAAGCACCGTGATCCATTTATCCAATGGTAATTGCATCATTGCAGGTGATATCGAGATCTTCAATGGCACGGGTGTAGGGAACATTCTCCGGCTATTGCCTGATGGTTCGATCGATGCAGGTTTTCAATGTGGCGATGGCACCAATGGAACGATATGGGATATGACCCTGATGGGTGATGACATTCTTCTCACAGGATGGTTCGATCGCTATGATCATAAAGGCTTCAACAAGATCGCAAAGATCGACGTGGATGGGGTCCTGATGGAAACATTCGCTGCACCAGGCACCGGTTTCAACAGGATCGGCACGATCGATATCCCGGTGAGTGCATTGATCCGGAAAACTGACGGCAGGATCATGGCCGCAGGTTCCTTCACGACGTATAATGGGAATTTCAGGAATGGACTGGTGCAGATGGATCCAGACGGCAACATCGATCCGCTGCATTCCGTGGGTATCGGTTTCGATCAACCGGTGTATGCGTTGGCGGAATTGCCCGACGGCAGGATCGTGGCAGGAGGATGGTTCTCTGAATACGATGGATCTGTTGCGAACAAGATCATGCTGCTTCATGCGGATGGAAGCATAGATACATCGTTCAATGCAGGCGACGGACCGAACAACAAAGTGAACACGGTGGCTGTGCAGCCTGATGGGAAGATCCTCATCGGCGGTTATTTCTATCAATTCAGTGGCCAGACGTGCTGGCGTATCACCAGGCTGCTCCAGAATGGTTCTATCGATCCAACATGGAATGTGAATTCACCATCATCCACAGTAAATGGCTTCAATGGTGAAGTGAATACGATCCTGGTACAGGATGATGGACAGATCATCGTTGGCGGTGATTTCACCAGCTATAATTTGCAACCGGTGCCCATGATCGCGCGACTGCTTCCAAGTGGTGACTTGGATCCAACCTTCGATCCAGCCGCAGGGTTCAATGCGCCGGTGAAGACATTGCGGACCACGAGCGATGGGAAGATCCTGGTCGGAGGAGAGTTCACCTATTTCAACGGATCACCTGCCCTCTATCTGGCAAGGCTGAACAATGATGGTTCCCGTGACATGACCTTTACCCTTCCCGGTATCGATGATCAGGTAAGGAGCATCGCGATCGGGGATGATGGAAGCATATTCATTGGTGGCGAATTCCAGAATGTCGATTGGCTTCCGCGGGGTGGTGTGGCCCAATTGAATGAAGATGGTTCCCTGCGAACCGATGTGAGCTTTGGCTCAGGCTTCAATGGTCAGGTAAGTTCAATTTTCCTGGAGGACCAGGCAATGATCATTGCAGCAGGAAGCTTCACAACATACAATGGCGTAGGAAGGAATCGTATAGCTCGTTTGCGTCTTGATGATATCACCATGGTCGATGCATGGGAGACGGGTTCTGCACGGATTGGGATCCATCCAAACCCAGCATTGAGCAATTCATCTATTCGTTTGGAGATCCCTCGGAACGACGGTTCCGATCGTATGTATGATGTGAAAGTGATCACCAGCACAGGGAAGCTCCTGTTCCAGCGATCCATTGGAATTGATGATCCAGTGTTCGATATGGCTGGTTCACCGCCGGGGATCCATCAGATCGTCGTGGAGAACGGTGGCACAAGGTTCATGGCCAGACTGGTCATCCTCCGATCGGAATGAAGATCATGCTCATCCGTTGGTGACGGAATACCAACTGGATCCACTTGCTTTCAGATCACCCCCTTCGCCTGCATCACCGCCGTCATCTCCTTGCGCATTTCCAGCGCGGCACGGCGCGCGGCCGGGATCGCATCCTCGTTCTTTCCGGCGTAAAGTATCCCGCGTGAACTGTTGATCAGCAGGCCGCCATCCTGTGTGATACCCGCGTGCAGTACATCGGAAAGATCTCCGCCTTGGGCACCTACGCCGGGTACAAGAAAGAAGTGTTCCGGGATCTGTGCCCGTGCTTCCGCAAGTGTGGCCAGCCGCGTCGCTCCGATCACGAACATCAATTCCTTCGGTGTCCCCCACGTGGCCACACGTTCCATTACCACCTCATACAACCGGCGATCACCGCTTCCATTCACGCGCAGGAACTGGAAATCCTCCGCACCGGGATTGCTGGTGACACCGAGCACGATCGCCCATTTGCCTTTCCTTCCCAGGAAAGGCGTAACACTATCACGGCCCATGTATGGTGAAACCGTCACCGCGTCCACATCCAGCCGGTCGAAGAATGCCTGCGCGTACTTCCTTCCGGTGTTGCCGATGTCACCACGTTTGGCGTCGGCAATTATGAAGCAATCGCTCTTGCTGCGGATGTACGCGATCGTTGCTTCGAGATCGAGCCAGCCTTGATCGCCGAGCACTTCGTAGAAGGCCAGGTTCAATTTGTAGGCGGCCGCCAGATCATGCGTCACCTCGATGATCGCTTCATTGAAGGCGCGTACGGGATGACTTTCCTCGCGGAAATGTTCGGGGATCAATTCCTCTTCCGTATCGAGGCCTACGCACAGCAGGCTGCGCTTTTTCCGAATGATCTCGACGAGCTTTTCGCGTGTCATCGGGCGCAAAGTTCGCAATTGATCCGAAGGGCGCGCTGCAAGGATCAAAGACCGGCTTCGGCCTTCAATTTTTCCGTGCGCTCGGCGAGTTGCAAGGCATCGATCAGTTGCTGCAGATCGCCGTTCAATACCTCGGAAAGGTTGTGCATGGTGAGTTCGATCCGGTGATCGGTGACACGGCTTTGCGGGAAATTGTAGGTCCTGATCTTGGCGCTGCGATCGCCGCTGCTCACCTGGCTTTTGCGGTGCGCTGCGGCCGCGGTCTCCTGCTCGCGTACTTTTTCCTCGTACAATTTTGTGCGAAGCATCTGCATCGCCTTCAACCTGTTGCCGAGCTGGCTTCTTTCGGTCTGGCACATCACCACGGTGCCCGTAGGTATATGCGTAAGGCGCACCTTCGTTTCAACCTTGTTCACGTTCTGTCCGCCTGCGCCGCCCGATCGTGCGGTCTCCATCTTCACATCGCTTTCCTTGATCTCCACATCCTGTTCCTCCGCTTCGGGGATCACGTTCACCGTTGCTGCGCTGGTGTGTATGCGGCCGCTGGCTTCCGTAGTGGGAACGCGTTGAACGCGATGTACACCCGCTTCGAATTTCAAGATGCCGTAAGCACCTTCGCCGATCACGTTGAAGATCACTTCCTTGTAACCGCCTGCTGTGCCTTCGCTCACATCAACCACTTCGATCTTCCAGCCGCGATCTTCGCAATAGCGAGAATACATGCGGAAAAGATCACCGGCGAAAAGACTTGCCTCATCACCACCGGTACCGGCGCGGATCTCCATGGCACAATTGCGCTGATCATTCGGATCCTTCGGCACCAGCATCAGCCGCACTTCCTTTTCCATGGCATCGATCGCATCGCGCAGCTGATCGCGTTCGCTTCGTGCCATTTCCTGCATCTCCGGATCCTTCTCGCTGCGCAACATTTCCTCCGCACCGCGCAGTTCTTCATGCAACCGGCGGAAACGTTGGAATGCCTGATCGATCGGTTCCAGATCGCGATAGGAACGATTGAGATCGACGAATTTCTTCTGATCAGCGATCACGCTCGGATCGGCGAGCTGCTTGCCGATCTCGATCCGCCGCTCATGGATCGATGCGAGCTTGTCCAATAATTCGCTCATTGGTAGCGGAATTCGCCGTTCACGGTCTTCAGTACCACTTCCTTGCGATCCGCGGCTTCAACCCGGCCGATCGTTTTTGCTTCAACATTGAATGAAGCAGCGATCGCAATGATCTCCGCTGCGATCTCTTCGGGCACATAGAATTCCAGCCGGTGGCCCATGTTGAACACCTTGTACATTTCCTGCCAGCTTGTCCCGCTCATCCGTTGAATGGTCGTGAATAGCGGCGGTATCGGGAACAGATCATCCTTGATAACGCGCAGGTCATCAATGAAATGAAGCACCTTGGTCTGCGCACCGCCGCTGCAATGCACCATGCCATGGATCCGATCGCGCATCGATCCGAGGATCTGTTTTACGATCGGTGCATAGGTGCGGGTGGGGGAGAGCACGGCTTTTCCAAGATCCACCGAAGTTCCTTCCAATGGATCGGTGAGCCTGGCTTTTCCTGAATAGATCAATTCCTCCGGCACACCGGGATCGAAGGTTTCCGGAAAAGCATTTGCGATCCGTTTTGAAAAGACATCGTGACGTGCGCTCGTCAAGCCGTTGCTTCCCATCCCGGCATTGTAGGCATCTTCGTAACTCGCCTGCCCGTAACTGCACAGACCAATGATCACGTCACCATCCTTGATCCGCGCGTTGTCGATCACCTCGGTGCGTGCCATCCTGCCAACGACAGTGCTGTCCACAATGATCGTGCGGACAAGATCGCCAACATCGGCGGTCTCGCCGCCGGTGCTATGTATTCCGATCCCGAGCGATCGCATCTTCTCCAGGAATTCCTCCGTACCCTGGATGATCGCCGTGATCACTTCACCGGGAATGAGCCTTTTATTGCGGCCGATCGTGCTGCTGAGCAAGATCCGATCGGTAAGCCCGACACAGATCAGGTCATCGAGGTTCATTACGATCGCATCCTGCGCGATCCCGCGCCAAACGCTCATGTCGCCCGTTTCCTTCCAGTAGGCATACGCCAGCGAGGATTTCGTTCCAGCGCCATCTGCGTGCATCACGATGCAATGTTCTTCGCTGCCAGTAAGCAGATCGGGCACCACTTTGCAGAAGGCCTTCGGGAATAGTCCCTTATCAAGCTTCGCGATCGCCTGGTGAACATCTTCCTTGGAAGCGGAGACGCCGCGCTGTTCGTATCTGCTGGATGCCATTTGGTCGGATAACAAAAAAGCATCCGCCGTGCGGCGGATGCTTTTCAGATCGGTCTCTTCACTAATTGCTAACGCCGTTGCCGGTACCTGTTCCGTTCTCTTTCGGAACGTAATCCCAACTGAGCACGCGGAACTCAGTGCGACGATTCTGCTGGTGGGCAGCTTCGCGCTCCTCTTCGGTCTTCATCTCCGCGATCTGCTTGTCGGTGATACGCGGGCGGGTCTCGCCGTAACCCTTCGGCACCATCCGCGCCGGATCGATGCCCTTTGTCACCAGGTAGTTCACAACACTTTGCGCGCGGTTCTGTGAAAGGGTCATGTTCCGTGCCTCGGAATCGCGCGTATCGGTGTGGGCTGCCAATTCGATCACGATCGTGGGATTGTCGATCAGGGTCTGGTAAAGGGTCTCCAATGAATCCTTTCCTTCCTCACGCAATGCGTACTTACCCAGATCGTACTGTACTTCGGGAAGTTTGATCGCGATGTCCGATCGTGCTGGCTGCAGGAAGTATTCCTTCACGAACGTGGTGCTTTCGGTGAGGCCCACGGTGGTCACCTGATCTTTCACCACCAGATAGTTCTCGGCTTCGGCCATGATGCTGTAAGTGGTGTTCTCCTTGATGTAACGCTCCTTCGATTCATTCTCCACGAATTCGAAGTTCCCGTTCTCATCAGTCTCGGCGCTGAAGTTGCTTCCGTTCGTGCCGACCACGCTCAGCTTTACGCCAGGGATCGGGGAGTTGGTCAACTTGTCGTAAACGGTGCCTTGCAAAGCGAACACCATGTCCGGCATGTAGAAGCGCCAGATATCGTCCATGGCCTGGCCGCCGGGGCGGTTGCTGGTGAAGAAACCGCGATCTTCCTCGCCATCGAACACGATCCCGAAATCATCAAAAGAACTGTTCAGCGGTGCTCGCATGTTCTGCACGTTGCCCCAGGTGTTCTCACCGGTAGGTTCGGCGCGGAAGATGTCCATACCGCCCATGCCGGGGAAACCGGTGGTGGAGAAGTAAAGGCTTCCATCGAAGCGCAGTGAAGGGAAGAGCTCATCCTTCGGCGTGTTGATCTCTGCGCCAAGATTCGTTGGAGCCCCAACCGGCTTTCCTTCCTCGTTCAACTTCACCCAATACAGATCCTTTCCGCCTTTGTGGCCGGCACCTTTCACGTTGCTGGAGAAGATCATCACATCATTCGCCGTGGAGAGCGTGGGATGGCCAACTGTCGTGGTATCATCCTTTCCGGCATTGGGCTTCAACGCGAGCATTTCAGGCTCTGAGAAATTGTTGCCCACCTTCTTGCTCATGTAGATGTCGCAGCCGAATTTCTTCTTCTTATCGAACGGACAGCGAGTGAAATACATGATGGTGCGTTCGCTGTTGAACACTGGCGCACCTTCGTTGCCGGGCGTGTTGATCGCGGGCGGAAGTTTCACCGGCTCGCTCCATTTACCAAGCCGATCGCGGGTGCTGGTGAACAGATCGCTGAAATTCTCGCCCAGGATCTGGTCGGTCTCGGTGCCGGTGGAAGCCTGGCGCGTGCTGGTGAATACAACAGCCTGGTTGTTCTTGTCGGCGAAGGCCGGGGTGAAATCGTATTGCGGCGTGTTCAGCAGAACCTCCGGATCCACGGTGTAGCGTGTCGGATCGTCCTTCCATTTCTGAGCCATCTCCGCTTCTGCGATGCCGGCTTCTGCGCGGGAATCGTTCGGCCGTTTCTCCTTGTAGCGGTTGTAGGCCGCGATCGCATCGGCGTACTTCCCTTGCTGCTTCAGCATTTCACCGATGTAGAAGTAAGTGATCGGATCGGGATATTGCGCCTTGTTGGCCTTTTCATACCACACTTCGGCCTGCTCGGCATCGCCCAGCATACGGTAGCTCTCCGCCACTTTGAAGACGAGCTCGGCTTTCGTGCTGGCCTGCTTTTCCACCGTATAGGCTTTCTTGTAAAGCTCTATGGCGTTGAAGTAGAACCCGTTCTCGAACGCCCTGTCGGCCTCTTCGGCGCTCTTGCCCTGCGCCAGTGCAACGGTAGAGATGAACAGGCCGAGCACGAGCGTGGTGAACAACTTCCTTGTGATCATCTGGTATGGATGAATGGATCTATGCTGATGTAACGGATCGGGCGAAGATAAGCAGTTCCTCGAATGATGGAAATGCAACTTCAGGAACTATGAACAGAACGCCCTGTACAGGGCGTTCCGTATCTCATCGTGTAAAGAGCAGTTCCCGCATCTTCGGCAGGGGCCACAGCTCATCATCCACAAGCAGCTCCAGCTTGTCCGAATGGTAGCGGATCTTGTCCAGGTAAGGCCGCACCTTGTCGCAATAGGCGATCGCCTTTTCACGGATGTCCTCGATCTTGTTCGCTTTCTTGCGCTCTTCGATCATCTCATCCACCATCATCACGATCTTGCTGATGTGATCGCTGATCTCTTCGATCAGCTTCAACTGTGTGGCGGCGGCTTTTTCGGCCTTTTCCTTCGGAAGAACTTCACGCAGGCCACGTACGTTCTCGATCAGGCGGTTCTGGTAGATGATCGCGGTGGGTACGATGTGGTTCTGCGCCAGATCGCCACCAATGCGGCTCTCGATCTGGATCTTCAGCATGAAGCTGTGGAATTCGATCTCCTGACGAGCCTCGACCTCCACTTCGCTCATCACCTCCATCTCCTGCATCAGCTGGATCGTTTCCTTCTTCGTCCAGACATCCAGCGCGCGCGGTGTGTCCTTTATGTTGTTCAATCCGCGGCGGGCGGCTTCCTTCACCCAATCCTCGCTGTAGCCGTTGCCTTCGAAACGGATCGCCTTGCTGTTCGCGATCAGGTCGCGCAATACGCGCAGGATCGCTTCGTCCTTCTTGGTGCCCTTATCGATCAGGGTATCAACTTCACGCTTGAAATCGCGAAGCTGTTTTGCGACGATCGTGTTCAGCACCGTCATCGGACCGGCGCAATTCGCGCTGCTGCCCACGGCCCGGAACTCGAATTTGTTGCCGGTGAACGCGAACGGACTGGTACGATTCCGATCGGTGTTGTCCAGCATGATCTGCGGAATGCGGCCGATGTCCAGTTTCAGATCGGTCTTCAATTCCGGGCTCATCTTGCTCTTCACGTTCTTTTCCAATTCATCGAGCAGCTTGCTGAGATGTTCCCCGATGAAGGCTGAAATGATCGCGGGCGGAGCTTCGTTCGCGCCGAGGCGATGATCGTTCCCTGCGCTGGCGATGCTGGCGCGAAGCACATCAGCATACTTGTGGATCCCAGCGATCGTGTTCACGAAGAATGAGAGGAATTGCAGGTTCTCCTTCGGTGTTTTCGATGGTTTTAGCAGATTCCTGCCGGTATTGGTCGCAAGACTCCAGTTGTTGTGCTTGCCACTTCCATTCACTCCGGCATAAGGTTTTTCATGGAGCATCACGCGGAAATCATGTTTCTGCGCGGTCTTTTCCATGATGTCCATCAGCAGCACGTTGTGATCCACCGCAAGGTTCATTTCCTCGAACACCGGCGCGCATTCGAACTGGTTCGGAGCCACTTCGTTATGACGCGTTTTCACCGGGATCCCGAGCATGAGCGCTTCCGTTTCAAAATCGCGCATGAAGGCGCGAACACGGGCTGGAATGCTTCCGAAGTAATGGTCCTCGAGCTGTTGGCCTTTCGCAGGAAGATGTCCGAACAACGCGCGACCACAAAGCATGATGTCCGGCCGGGCATGGAACAGCGCCTTGTCGATCAGGAAGTATTCCTGTTCCCAACCCAGGGTACTGATCACCTTGGTCACATCCTTGTCGAAATACTGGCATACGGCGGTGGCCGCTTCATCGATCGCACGGATCGAGCGCAGCAAGGGCATCTTGTAATCCAGCGCTTCGCCGGTATAGCTTATGAAGATCGTGGGGATGCACAGCGTGCGGCCGATCACGAAGGCCGGGCTGCTCGGATCCCATGCGGTGTAACCGCGGGCCTCGAAAGTGTTGCGAATGCCGCCACTTGGAAAGCTTGAAGCATCTGGTTCCTGCTGCACGAGCATGCTTCCATCGAAACGCTCGATGCTACGTCCGCCCCCGATCGGTTCGAAGAACGCATCGTGCTTTTCGGCGCTGAGGCCGGTGAGCGGCTGGAACCAATGCGTGTAATGCGTTGCGCCCTTGGTGGAAGCCCATTCCTTCATGCCGCTCGCCACCTGATCGGCCAGTTTGCGCTCGATCCGCTGTCCCTGGTGGATCGCCTGGCGTACAGCGAACCATGCATCTTCCGTGAGGAACATGCGCATCGCATCCTCATTGAACACGTTCGATCCGAAGTATTCCGAGATCTTTTGTGCCGGTGGATCGGAAAAACGGGGTTCACGATCAAGCACATCGACCAGTGCTTTGAGCCGCATTTGGGGGGTGGACATGAAAATGAGGTTATTTTCTGACAGCAAAGGTATCAGGAGAGGGGGTACGCTCCGGAATATTACCTGAAAATTCTTTCAACCCCTGTTCAAAAAGGGGGGGGTGATGGTAATATTTAAACTTTCAACCCCTGTCTATCACCAAGTAGACGTAAACGATGTAGGCTAGGAACAGGATGGCGCCGTGCGGACGCCCGAGCTTTTTCCCCCAGAACATCAATGGAAAGAGAATGAGGGCCACGAGGATCATGGCGCTCACATCCAGGCTGAAGGATGCCAGATCCACCGGGATCGGGCTAATGGCGGCCGTTATGCCAAGGATGCCGAGCAGGTTGAAGATGTTGCTGCCCACCAGATTGCCCAACGAGATATCGGGCTGTTTCCGGAAGGCGGCCATCAACGAGGTGATCAACTCCGGCAGGGAAGTGCCCACGGCCACGATCGTAACACCGACCAGCTGATCGGAAACCCCGAGGATGTTCGCGAGTTGAACGGCACCATCCACGAAAAGATCGGCCCCGAACGCAAGTGCAGCGATCCCGATGATCAGTTGCAAGAACGATCTCCATAACGGTTCATACGTCACGGACGGCAGGGCGCCGGGCATCAGTTGCTTGCGGCGCGATGTGCGGATCATGGCCACCACATAGAGGACCAGGAGCAGCACGAACACTATTCCTTCGAAGCGGCTCATGAGATCGTTCCAACAATAAAGAACGAAGACCAATGAAACGATCATCATCACCGGCCAATGGATCCGTCGTGCCTCGCGGTCCACCTCGATCGGGAAAATAAGGATGCTGGCCCCAAGGATGAAGCTGATGTTGATGATGCTCGATCCCACCACATTCCCGATCGCCAGTTCCGGGTTGCCTTTCAAGGCGGCAAGCAGGCTTACGAGCAACTCCGGCATGGATGTTCCCATGGCCACGATGGTAAGGCCGATCACCAATGGGGAGATGTGGAAACGCAGGGCCAGGGCCACGGCACCCCGGATCATGATCTCTGCGCCGATCACCAGCGCCACGAGGCCGAGCAATGTGAAGAGTACGGCCATCTATCGATCTGTACGCGATTGGTCGGTGGCAGGCCCCGGATCAGCCGGGTTGTTGTTCTCCTGCTGGAATGCCTGTCGCTGTTGTTCCACCGCACGCCTTACATCATGTGTGTTGCGATGGATCTCACGCTGCACCTCGTTGCTCGCATCGCGCATCTGCCGCATGGTCCGCCCGAGTGTCCGGGCCATATCGGGAATGCCCTTCGAACCGAAGAAGAGCAGCACGAACAGCAGGATCACCATCAGTTCACCGCCACTGATATCGAAGAGAAGTGCGAAACGCATGGGGCATAAAAGTAGGAAGTCCCGCTCGTGGCGGGACCTTCCTGATCTGGAATGATGGGATCAACGTGTTGCACCTACGGCGGCGCCACGCGTAACCGGCTGGCGGGTATCGATCGGGTTCTTCTTCTTCAGCAGGTCCAATGCTACCGTTGAAGCAACGAAGATGGAGGAATACGTTCCCACCAGAGTACCGAAGAACAGGCCGAAGACGAAGCCCTTGATGGAAACTCCGCCGAACAGGAAGATGGTCACCAACACGAGCAGGGTGCACACACCGGTGTTCAACGTACGGCTGAGCGTACTGTTGATCGCCTTGTTGAAGACCACTTCGTGCGATTCACGCTTGTGATCGCGCACATATTCACGGATACGGTCGAATACCACCACGGTATCGTTGATCGAGTAACCCACCACGGTAAGGATCACCGCGATGAAGGCCTCATCGATCTCCAAGGAGAAGCCCACCACGCCCCACAGGAGCGAGTATAGACCCAGAACGAACAACACGTCGTGCGCCAACGCGACCACGGCACCCATGCCGAACTGCCAGTTGCGGAACCGGATACCGATATAGATGAACATGAACACCAGGGCGATGCCCACCGAGGTGAGGGCGGAAAGCTTGATGTCATCACTGATCGTGGGATCCACTTTCCGCGTATCACCGACAAAATCGAACTGCCCGACCGTGGCGAGGCTATTGGCTATCGCGGCCTCGGCGATCGAATCAACATGTACACCGGGTTGCTCGATCAGGTAGTTCGTGGTGATCTTCAACCGCTTCTCCCCACCGTAGGTCTTCACCAACAGGGAGTAGTCCTGGCCTTCCTCACCTTTCATGATCGGCGCAAGCGATCCACGTACCTGTTCAAGGTCCGGTGTTTCCTTGAATTCGACCACGTAGGAGCGGCCACCCGTGAAATCGACACCCCAGTTGAAACCACGGACCACCATGGAACCGACCCCGATGCCGATCACAATGGCCGAGATCAGGTAGAACATTTTGCGGCGGCCCATGAAATCGATGTTGATGCCATCGAACAGGTTCCTGTTCCAGGGACGGGAGAATTCGATCGTGCGGCCTTTTTCCAAACGCTGCGTCATGATCATCCGCGTGATGAAAATGGCCGTGAACAAGGACGTAAGGATACCCAAGCCCAATGTGGTGGCGAAGCCCTGGATCGGACCCGAACCGAAGAAATACAGGATCACTGCGGTTATGAAGGTGGTCACGTTGGAATCGATGATCGCCGAAAGTGCGCCTGCGCCGCTGTAGGCCACATCGATGCCGCTCTTCAACATACGGCCTGACTTCAGTTCATCGCGCACCCGTTCATTTATCAGTACGTTGGCATCCACCGCCATACCGATCGTGAGTACGATACCTGCGATACCAGGAAGCGTAAGTGTGGCCTGCATGGAAGCCATGGTGCCAAGAAGGAAGAATACGTTCGCCAGCAGGGCGATATCGGCGATCCAACCAGCGCGGGCGTAATACAGGATCATAACGAGCAGCACGCAGACCAGCGCCACCGCGAACGAAGCGAGACCGCTCTTGATGTTCTCTTCACCCAGGGAAGGCCCGACCACTGTTTCATCAATGATCCGTGCAGGTGCTGGGAGCGCGCCGGCTTTCAGGATGTTCGCAAGGTCATCGGCTTCCTGGATCTGCTTGTTCAGGTTATCGCTGCCGAGGGATATGCTGGACCGGCCACCGGCGATCTCGTTCTGCACGATCGGCGCGCTGTACACGAGCTCATCCAACACGATCGCGATCGCTTTTCCCACGTTGTCGCCGGTCATCACCTTCCATGTCTGTGCGCCTTCGGCGTTCATGTTCATGGTCACCTCCACTTCGCCCTGCAGGTTGAAATCCTGGGCGGCGTTCACGATCGAACTTCCATCAAGCTTCGGTTCGCCACCGCGCGGCACCTTCAACGCGAAAAGATTGATCAGTTGAACGTTCTGGCCGTCGATCTCACGGATCTCAGGCTTGGCGGCCCATGCCAATTTCACGTCCTGGCCGAGCGAAGCGCGCATCGCTTCCGAGCGCAACATGCTGTTCACCTGTGCAGTGTCCGCCACCCGCGCAGTACCCACAACAGGCCCGGTGGCCAGGTTCACCGATCCGGCGGTGGTCTGGAACACGGAAGGGTTGAGTACGGCGAACAACGGATTGGTCTTGGCGAATTCCTCCGCATCCATCTGCGTTGTATCCGCATCCGTTCCCGAAGCGGCGGTCGTGGTATCCGCCAGATCGGTGGTATCCGCGGCAGCCGCGAGGGATGTATCCGCAGCAGTGGTATCAACGGCCAGTGAAGTATCTGCGATCGCGACGGATCCGGTGTCGATCGGGGTTGTGGATGTGGTATCGGGTGAGGTGGTCGCGGCGTTCAGCGTAGCTAGGCGATCGTTCGCCGCCTGCAGCATCGGGTAGATCTCCGTATTGTCATAAGTTTCCCAGAACTCGAGGTTGGCGGTGCTCTGCAACACGCGGCGCACGCGCTCCTTGTCCTTCACGCCGGGTAGTTCGATCTGGATCCTGCCGGTGAACTGCTGCTTCTGTATGCTTGGTTGCGCCACGCCGAACTTGTCGATCCTGGTACGCAGGATCCGCTCGGTGTTGTTCAACGCCGTTTGGGCTTCGCGGCGAAGAGCGGCCAGGTAATCGGTATCGGATCCTTCACGCTCGAACATGTCGCGGCGTTCTGGGGTATAGAAAATGGTGGAAAGCGGGCCGCGATCGGGGATCTTCGCATATTCCTCACCGAACAGTGTGATGAAATCGGCGCTGCTCGAACTCTGGCGGGCCATGGCGTTCTTCATCGCCGTCTGGAAGGCCGGATCCTGGCTGTTATCCGCCAAATTGGTGATCAATTCGGGAATGCTGACTTCGAGCGTAACGGCCATGCCACCGCGCAGATCGAGACCGAGGTTGATCTCTTTCTCCTTCGCCTCGCGGTAGGTGTAACCCAGCACCGGATACACCTTTTCCTCACCATGCG
>JAEZDL010000093.1 GCA_023418095.1 Bacteroidota bacterium | reverse complement strand
AAATCGGGAATGCGACCACAAAGCACGCTCATAATTCACCACGTTGGGCGCGCCTTGATCGTGCCATTAAAAACAATCTCCAACGGCACGCTGCGTCCTGCTCTTGTCCAGCGGCTCTTGTGCAGTTTGGCGCGCGCCGCATAGCCGCGCAGCACGCCCGCGTGGCTGGTCAGCCAGTGCTCCAACTGCATCTCAATGTGCAACGAGGCAAATTGGCGCA
This sequence comes from Bacteroidota bacterium, assembly GCA_023418095.1. Taxonomy (GTDB): domain Bacteria; phylum Bacteroidota; class Bacteroidia; order Flavobacteriales_F; family PHOS-HE28; genus PHOS-HE28. The sequence goes on along the minus strand of JAEZDL010000093.1, from coordinate 2,960 downwards.
CGCTTTTGCTTTGATCCAAGTTGAACCAGCGCAGCCAGGGTGCGGTTGGATCATCAATCCAAATGAGCGCGCTGCGAGACGTGCGTAACGCCTGTTGCAGACGCCCCAACGTGGCCGTCAGATGGCGATAGACTTGCCGGTCGCTCTGCAAATCAGTCAGGCAGTTGACAACGATAGCACGCACTTTGCGGCTGATTGCCAGGTCAACAAGCAGATCCACTGCCTTTTTGTCGAGGGCCGGACGCGCTAGCAGGAGACGATCCATGTTGATACCGGCGCGTACTAGATAGTCAGGGTCGGCGCTGGCGTGGAGGTCAACGAGTACTACGGTCTGTTTCGGATAGGCCTGTTGGGTGCAAGCAAGCAACTTATAGGCCACAGTCAACTTGCCCGATGTGGAAACACCAGAGAGCAGCGTCATGGCCCCTAGCGGGATTCCACCACAGCCGGTCAAAGCATCCAGGGCAGCAAAGCCCGTGGAAAGATGAGGAATATGGGGAGTGATCTCGGTGGCGCGGCGCAAAACACCCCTGCCATGTCGCTCTTCCAAGGCGGCAACCGCAAGGTCTAGTTGTTTTCGTTGTTGGCTTCCTCTAGACACGGTTCCTCGCTCCGCTCCAATCCACAATTCCTTTGTGTATTGTGCAGAACATTTGTTCTAATGTCAAGAGGGAAAATTATAGAACAGAAGGGACTATGGTGGTGGCTCGATACGAGATGCCACCTCACCGTAGGCCAAACAGTCGCACGATGCTCAATTTCGCTCCCTCATGTAGCACTCTGAGCGTATCGCTTCCCCAATCCCGTTCCATTCGCATCCGGTATCGATAGCCGGCTAAGGCACGCAAGCGCACGCTCACCTCGGCGCTAGCCGTACCTCCATTCGGTACATGGATGCCTCCGCGGCTGGCTGGCACCTCAACAAAACTGCCGGTAGCCGGGTCCTGGTCGATCCAGAAGAAACAGGCGTTGTCCCCAATGCTTGTGCTGCGTGCCACCCGCAAATAGCCCGTGATCATGTAGATACCTGCCTGCGCCACCGTGATGATGTTGTTTGACAAGCTAAAGATGTCACTCGCCAAATTCAGCCGTATCGTATTGATTGGCACGACCACGGTGCTTGTGAAAGTCACATCTGCGCCACTGTAATAACTCTCGATGAGCACGTTACGATCATCGGATGACAGTAAGTCCGCGCTCAGCAACTGTGCCAATTCATCGTTCCGTTGTTACGCTGCTGGCATTTCATCCTCTCCTGCTTAACGCCACACAAGTCTGTGTGGCAAGAATTATGCGCTTAGTCCTGCCAATCCGAAGCGCGCCAACTTCTGGCTGATCTGGTCTACCTTCCCACCTACCAGATGCAACCCCATGGGCAGCCGGAAGTCCAACGACTCGATAAACATCATGCGCGGATCATCGCGTAGGTCGGTACTATCTGCAATTCGTCCTGGCAAAAAGTCTGAGAAGAAAATCCACCTTCCTGGTCGGACGGCCCATGCCGGCACCTGACCGCCTGTGCGGTTGAAGATGGCTTGCCTGGGGTCACTTAGCCGCATCTCATACTCCCAATCTGTTGGGGCTGGCCCATACACCGCCTGCCGCCCCTCATAGATGCCAAACAAGTGTCGGTTGTCATTGGCATCGCCCAACGCCGTTAACCCCTTTACGAGTCCCAACGCAAGATGGTTGTCATTCTCCCACTGCCCAACTGCGAGTGTGTTCGTGGCGATGTGGCTCATGTCCGATGAGATCCAGCCATTGGGATCAGCAGCCAGGATCGCCTGCAACTTGGTCGAAAGAGTGGTAGTGCCACTATTGCTCGTCTGGTTATAGGGATAAGAAAGCGCATGGACGAAGCCCAGGCACTCCACGCTCAGCGTAATTTCTTCACCGCTGGGCGCAAAGCTGCTGCGCGTCTCCGGCTTGGCATACTCTGCCAAATGCGTATCACGCAACTGTTCGGCATTGGGGTCTGTTACCCCGGCCACTGACAGTATCTTCGGCCAAATACCGTAGCGCGCCTGACTTTCTGCATGGTTCACCGTCCCCGTCGTCTTGCGGATCCCTGGCGTTGGCGGTGTCGTCGATGTGTCAATCGACGAATAGATGGCAAAAAGCCGGTTGGCCACGTTCACTAGTGGCCCGCGTGTCAACTCCAGGCCTGCCTGCCGGATGGTCACCTGGTTGATGAAGCCCTCCCACATCGGTTGCAACGCGTCATCATAGCTCTGTATGACCCGCCCCAATCCATCCTCATACCAATCTTGCAGCACTGGAAGCGTGTCTACCAAGCGAAATGAGGCCGTATCAAAGCCTCCAAACGCGCTAATCGTGTGGCTGTACTGCTGTGCCGACACAGACAGGTTTTCGAGATGCGCACCGCCCACGGGTAGTGGTTGAAAGACGCCAATGGTGAACTGCTGTGACTGCTGCTGGCTGCCGATGCTCACCCTGACCCTCGCAGCGCAAGATACTGTTGCACTTTGTTCACGCGCACCGTGCCCGTAATAGTGGGCGCCGCTCCCCACGAATTACTCGCAAAGGCATACTGTGCGGCCAAAAACCACAGCCGCTGTCGTTGTCCTACCTGCAAGATCGCTTCGCCATTGGCAATTGGCTGGTAGATGGCCTTGATCAGCCCACTCGCCAACCGGTTGTATGCATTGAGCGGCGTTTTGGGATTGGTGATCGAGTCAATGTCCAAAACATTGTTGCCCTCTACGCCTGATGGCAAGGTGGAACTGGTCCGGTTGGAATGGACAAAATCCCCTGCCCATTCATCCACCGGCAGCAAGATCAGGTCATACAACTTGGCCGCCACATTGGTTGCCGTTGCATAGCCCTGCACGGTAATACTCAACTCGTCACTGACATGATTGGCCGCCAACGTCGCACTGGGAATGTGCACGGACCCCATATCAAAAAGCCGGAAATCCACCTGTGCCGGCTTCCCATAC
>JAEZDL010000013.1 GCA_023418095.1 Bacteroidota bacterium | reverse complement strand
GTGTGACCGATCGGATCGAAAACACCCGAAAAAGGCCCAAAAGGCCGCTGATCGAACTATATGTACATGAAGGATGAATGCACCAGAACCATCAAAGCTCCCTCATGCGGTTCTTAGAGGTGCCCTTATTCCATCCACCACTGCATTTCCGATCACATAGATCCGCTCATTGGCATCCACGAGCATTCGCCGTGCGATCCATGGGATCGTGAGCACACCCGAAGAAGCGAACGTCGTGTCCGGTGATCCATCATAATTCCGGCGAAGGATCTTCGTAGTGCTTCCATCGAAGACCATCAAAAGCATCTTGCCATCCGCCAGTGATGCGATCTCGGCAACAGTGCCTGTATCCTCCATCAATACCAACTTCCCATTCACCGCAAAAGTGCTATCCAGATCTCCGGGCTGTTGCGCAGCGGTCGTGATCGAAAAGAACAATGCGAGAATTGGAGAGATGGATCTGATCATGATGAATGGTATTCCGATCGAATGTAGACCGATCCGCCAGGAATTGAAATTAATTTTAATCACTACGGTCGGTGCGGAGTTCTGATCGGATCAGAATCCCACGCTCAGAAATATTCCCGCGTGCAGCATTTCGCTGTTGATGGATCGATCCCTGAAACTCGTGATCATCTCCAAACGCAGGCCCGCACCCAGCCTTTCACCCTGCAGGATGCCGAAGCTGAGCGAACCGAGCGCGCCGAAGTAGGTCTCCCTTTCATTCCGTACACGATCGGTGATCGTCCATGGCGTTCCGCCTATCGATCCGCTTGATGTTTTCGTGGACTTCAAGCGTTGGAACGTGGGACCAAGATCCAGCTTGAAACCCGGGTAGGATCCCGGGAAAGGTGTGAACCGTGCAGCGATCGATCCACCGAGAATACCCACGTTGAATTCCTCGTGACCGAAGCGCTCATTGGCCGTAACGCTCATGATCCGCGATGCGATGGCAAGATGTTCATTGAACGAGTGCGCGTACTCGCCATAATTGCCAAGGCCGAAGTGATCGCCGCTGGTGATGAACACCGCGCCGATCCCCAACCGCAACGAGTGCCGCCAGTGCTCTGCCTGCTGCGCCGAAGCAGTGAAAGTGAATGGGAAGAGCAGGAGAACGATCGCCCTCATCATCGAGGGAAAGATAGACTACCGATCGCTCGTGTTGCGCTGGGTGCCGCGGATATTCATGATCGCGAGGCCTACCTGCAGCCCGATCAGCGCATGTGCGCCGGCATCGTAACCCCAGATCACCCAAAGCACATTGCTCAACAGGAAGGTCCAGAAACCGATCTTCCTTCGCTTTTGGGAAGAAGATGCGACGAGCCATGCGGCAAGAATGCTCACCACCATCGCGGGCCATTGGACCAGGTCGAGTTCCATCTACTTTGATAATGGGGGATCGGTGAACGGATGTGGGAAAGCGATGAACGGCATCAATGCGTGGACGGCAACTGCCATACCGATCGCCGCGATCCTTAAGGTTTCCAAATTTGTGATACAAAAGATGCACACTATCCGACGAGGGACCATTCCACCGTGCTACATTGGTGCAATGGGAGCGCAAAGCAACATTCCTGCAAAGAGGAGACCTCGCGCTGCACGTGCATTGAAGCGGCCGTTGGGCCTGCCCGAACCGATCATCGCCAGCAGGCGCAGCCGCATGGGCCGCATACGAAGCCTGAGCATACAATGGTATGATGGTGCGGGTGAAATGCACCTGCATACACTTGGTCCCAGCGAGAGTCTCGCCTTCCTTCAGGAGGAGAAATAGCCCGGATCCGACCGCAGGCCGATCGCCTTCCGGCGTGGGTAATTTTGCGCGCGGATCAATTCTTCCACTTCATCTTATGAAGCTCCATCTGCTATTGTTCACATCGATCGTACTGCTTGCCGGCTGCACGCCTGAAGAACGCGCCGAGAGAAGGGAACACATCGTTCAGCCGCCGGAGAAGAATTCCATTTGGGACCTGCCTACGGAATCGTATTCGGGTTTTGTGAAAGGCACCGAAGTTGTGTTCGAACACCTGAACTATACGCGTTACAGGTTGAAGCTGGATGATGAGATCACCGAGGGCGAACTGAACACCGAGCGCGGCTTCGGCGACGATGCGAACGCCACGCTGTACATACTGAACCACGATCGGCCCGAGAGCGAGCATGCCTATTTCGTGCGTTACTCCAACGGTGACCTGGTGATGCTCGATCCCGATCGCAAGCCGTTGGAAAAAGCCAGGTTCACCAAACACATCCCGTGAGCAACAAGGTGTGGACGATCGGCCACTCCACCCATCCGATCGGCACCTTCCTGGAGATGTTGCGTTCCTTCAACATCGAGATCGTGGCCGATGTGCGCCGCTTCCCCGGATCGAGGCGTTACCCGCAATTCAATGTGGAACCGTTGCGGAGTTCACTTGCTGAAGCAGGGATCGGCCATGTGCACATGGAGGATCTGGGCGGAAGAAGACCTCCCCTGCCCGATTCGCCGAACGATGGCTGGCGCATGGCGCAATTCCGCGGTTATGCCGATCACATGGCCTCGCCGGAATTCCAGGCGGCGATGCATGAATTGGAGGAGCTCGCCGCTGAAAAGCGCGTGGCCTATATGTGCTCCGAAGCCGTGTGGTGGCGCTGCCACCGATCGCTCATGAGCGATCTGTTGAAGTCGAAAGGCTGGGATGTGCAGCACATCATGGCTGTGAACAAAAGTGAGGAACATCCCTACACGAAACCAGCGCGCATCGTGAACGGTGAACTGGTCTACTCGAAGGCTTCGGATCGATAGTACTTTCGATCGATGCGATCATTATTCCTATTGCTGTTGTGCGTAGCATGCGCATCAGCGCCTGAAATGCCTGAACAGAAACCCGCACCGGAACCTGGATCGGAGAGCGACAATGAAGGTGTGATCGTTCATCCGATCCACCATTCCTCGCTGGTGCTTCAATGGGAGCAGTATTCGATCTATGTGGATCCGCACGATAGCGTGCAACGTTACAACGGCATGCCCGCACCCGATCTGATCCTGATCACGGATATCCACGGCGATCATCTTGATACTCTTACGTTGCGTGCATTGGATCTATCCAAAGGCAGGATCATCGCTCCGCCGGCGGTGATCGAACTTCTTCCCGCCGATCTGCGCGCGCTAACGGATACGTTGCGCAACGGCGAAAGCACGGGCAAGATCGGGATCCGGATCGATGCGATCCCGATGTATAACCTGCCGGAAGAGGATGGTTCACGCCACCCGAAAGGCCGCGGGAACGGTTATGTGCTGCAGATGGGCGAACAACGGATCTACATATCGGGCGACACCGAGGACATTCCGGAGATGCGCGCATTGAAAGGGATCGATGTGGCATTCGTATGCATGAACCTGCCTTATACGATGGATGTGGATCAAGCCGCGAGCGCGGTGTTGGAATTCAAACCGAAAGTGGTCTATCCCTATCACTACCGCGGCCAGGAAGGGTTCAGCGATATCGCCAGGTTCGAGCAGCTCGTAAAGGCCGGCAACGCTGCGATCGAAGTAAGGAAGGGCGATTGGTATTGAATCCGATCGCACCAACGATCGGCAGGGTAAAGGAGCGCGATCGCTCACGAGGATCGCCTATAGACGAGGTTTTCAAGAATGGTTGCCTGAAGAAAAAAATTTTCCTTTCAACAGTTGACTCTTAACAAAACTTAATCATACATTGCCCCTCGTGTTCCGAAAACACTCCGTTGCCCTGAACCAAACCACCGTTCCTAAAGCTCCCAGAACAGTTACTTAAAGTCTTGTAGCCGGTGATACGAAAAGTATCACTGGATCGACCGTCCGCCAGACATCGCTTCGGCCATGTCTTACCCTGCGGTGATGGCCCGCTGCTGCCATCTGCATTTTTTCAGATGATCCTTTAACCAAAACCTAGACAGATGAGTTGTATAGACGCGAAGGTTGAGAGAACGAGGCGGCGAGCGACGGCTCCGCCGGGGTGGCGATTACCGCCGCTCCTGGCATTGCTGCTTGCGCTGATGTTTGCGCAGGCAGGTTTGGCACAGTCATTTTCGATCGTGGGCACCGGTACGGGTAGCAATACCACCACTTCATACCCGGCACCATTTGGTAATTACTGGTGGGGGGCAAGGCACCAATTCTTTGTGCCCGCGGCGGAATTATCAGCCGCCGGTGTACCACCTGGAGCAAGCATCACCTCCGTCGGGTACAATGTGCTAACCTCCAACGGTGTGGCACATCAAGGGTACCAGGTGAAGGTTTTTACCACCACCTCATCGAACCCCATCAGCACGAGTTGGTTAACCACAGGTCAGGTTGCGCAATCAACAGCGACTGCTGTTACGCCAGTAGCTGGCTGGAACCAAACGACACTTGCGGCGCCATTCGTTTGGAACGGCACAAGCAATCTGGTGATCGAAACGTGTTTCAATAACGGCAGTTATACCACGAACGCACTTACGCAGTGGACAAGCAGCCTTAGTGGCGCCACATATTCGCGTTGGTATAATTCAGATGCATCTGGTGTCTGTTCGAACACTTCAACCGGTAGCTCTTCGACCACCACCCGCCCGAACATGCGTTTCGGCTGGACCGGAGGGGTTGCATGCAGTGGCACACCTGCACCGGGCAATACGACCGGCCCCTCCACGATCTGTTCAGGGGTTTCCTTTAACCTGGGAACTCAGTTCGTGACAACTGGATCAGGTGTGACCTACGATTGGCAGGTAAGCACCTCAAGCGCCAGCGGTCCATGGACCAGTACGGGCGTAACCACGGCTTCCTACAACACCTCCCAAACCGTTACAAGCTGGTACCAGGTAATAGTGACCTGCTCTGGGAACAGTGCAACGAGCACACCTCTCCAGGTGAACATGACATCATTCCTGGATTGCTATTGCACCAGTGCAGCTACCAACGCGTTCGACGAGGATATCACGAACGTAACGTTCGGTTCTTTGAACAACTCCTCGGTGTGCAATGCCACCGCGCCAGGGCCAGGATCTGCACCACATCTTTATTCGAACTACAAGAGCCTGACGGCTCCTGTGGTCTCGCAGAACCAGGTCGTTCCTTTTGCCGCCACCATAGCACAATGCGGCGGAGGCACTTGGACCAACCGGGTCGCGGTATTCATCGATTACAACCAGAACGGCCAGCTTACAGATCCCGGAGAAGAGGCTTATCTCTCCCCAGCCACAGCCGGCGCATACACGACTACCGGTAGTATCACCATTCCGCTTTCGGCCACCGTGGGTACAACGCTCATGCGCGTGATCAATGTGGAGACCTCTGGTACCATTACTCCTTGTGGCACCTATGGCTATGGTGAAACGGAGGATTACCTCATCCAGATCATCGCGGCCACACCATGCTCCGGCACTCCTGATCCCGGAATGACGATGGTGAACGACAATAGTGTATGCAGCGGCAGCACTGTGAATTTGAGCACGCAGAATTCCATGATCGGTACAGGCTATACGTATCAGTGGCAGGTAAGTACGGCTGGTTCTTCCGGCCCATGGACGAACTTCGGATCGGATTCACCATTTGCCAGCACCAGTCTTACCACAACATCGTGGTACCAGGTCGTGGTGACATGTACTGAAGCTGGCGGTGGATCGGCGGCAAGCACTCCTGTTCAGGTGGACATCAATGAGTTCTACTACTGTTACTGCACACCTGTGAGCGCTGGTACGGCCTGCCTCACCAACGTTACGTTCGGTACACAGATCAACAACAGCTCCAGCTGCGCATCGCCCTATTATGTAAGCTATGCTGATGCAGGCCCTGGCACAACGGGTACCTACGAGCGTGGTGTAAGCCATACGTTCTCGTTCACGACGAACGGGGCGGCGATCGTATCCGTATGGATCGATTCCGATCGCAATGGGGTCTTCGAGGCGGATGAATGGACCCAGCCAACGATCAATGGCACTTCGGGAACCGTGAGCATCCCCATCCCACTTGATGCACAACTTGGTATTACCGGAATGCGCGTTCGTACACGCGGAGCCGGCAACCCGAACGGTGCCAACGATGCGTGCGGCGTGTTCGGTGGTGGTGAAGCTGAGGATTACCTCATTACCATCGCACCGGAACCCGCTTGTGTCGCACCTGTTGGTCTCAATACGATCGCCCTTTCTGCGAATGCGGCTACGATCGAATGGACAAGTAACGGCTCGGACAGCTACAATTGGGAGGTTCGCACCTCGGGTGCTCCAGGTACGCCTGGTGCATTCGCCACAGGCAATACGACGAACACTTCAATTTCATTGACCGGTCTGACGACCAATACCAACTACACAGTTTACGTACAAAGTGATTGCGGGGTTGACGGCCTGAGTGCCTGGTCTACGGGATACACTTTCTACACAGGCTATTGTGGTGGAGCCACTCCAGGCCCGACATCTACTGCTGATACCGACATCATCAGCGTTCAGCTGGTTGGTGAGGGAAGCTCGATCAATAACACGAGCGGATGTCCTGGTGTCCCTGGCGTTCTGAACTTCACTTCACAATCGACCACTTTGATACCAGGGAACACCTATACCCTGACAGTAGAGTTCGGAACGTGCGGCAACCCTTACCCATCCACCGGCGAGGCCTGGATCGATTGGAACAACGATCTGGTGTTCGATAGCGGTGAATCACTTGGCTTCTTCCAAGAGACCGTTTCGAGCACACCGCTGGGTATCCGGAACTTCGTGTTCACCGTACCGATGTCCGCTTCGATCGGCACTACACGTCTGCGCATAATGCATTACGAAGGTGGCACACCTCCCCTGAACCCATGCGCTGCGTTCAGCTGGGGTGCTGTAGAGGATTACGGGATCCAGATCTGTGCACCTCCCGTTGCCACTGCGAGCGTGATCGACGATTGCACCAATGGCGAGTTCTCGATCGAGATCGATGGTGGTGTTGCCAACTACACGGTCTACTACACGGTGGATGGAGGCGCACCTCAGAGCGCGCCTTACGCTGGCACTCTCCTGAACATTGGTCCGTTCGCGACCACCTCGCTGGTGGATGTCACTGTATCCTCAGGTCCTGGTTGTGAGCTTGAGTTGGGAGGATTCGCTTCCAACTGCCCGATCACGATCGATTGCGAGGCTACATCGGCCCTCTATATCGACCATTGCTACGGCAATAACGATGGTCGCACATTCACCTTCGTTAGCTCGGACCCTGGGAACACCCTCGTGTTCAAATTCCTCAACCCAAGCCCGATCGCTGCTGGGGATGGTGTCACCTTCTACGATGGTCCCATCGGTGCCACCCAGATCACCCTGCCTCCTGCAGGTGGTGACCTGAGTTCGCTTGGTACGATCGTTTCAACAGGCAACACGCTCTCATTCAACATCCAATCCAATGGTGCAGGAAGCTGTGTTGATGGCGGCACAAGCGATGACTGGACATTCCAGGTACGTTGCGCTGGCTGCATCGAGCCAAGCGCCGATCCATTCGTGACCACGGATTGCAATACGCTCACATTCGATCTTTCGATCGATCTATGGGATCTAGGCTTCAGTGATGTTACCGGATTGCCAGCGGAATCGGCCAGCATCCAGTATAGTGTGAACGGTGGAGCACCGACAGTGCTCGAAGATGTGCCTGCGGATATCTATTCGCTGGGCACCTTCGCGTACAATGATGTTGTAAGCGTGGTGGTCCTTCACCAGGATGACGGTGCCTGCAACCTTGTACTCGGCAACTTCACGCATAACCTGCCATGCCCACCTGTGAACGATCAGTGTGCGAATGCCACGATGCTAGCAGTAACAGCGCCCGGCGGTTGCCCTGCCGGTTCGATCACCGGTAACACGGCCGATGCGGACCTGAGCGGAACCGCACCAACGTGCGCACCTGGTGCAACGGATGATGTATGGTACATGTTCAACACCGGTACCGATCTGGCCTTCAACCTGAATATTTCAGCAGGTACGGCCAGCACGATCGGTTATGAACTATACAGTGCATGCGGCACATCCATGGGGATCTGCGATGCAACAGGAACAGGCGTGAACGGTTTGAACGGTCTTGCACAGAACACGGATTATTGGATCCGTGTGTTCACCACAGGTGAAGGCACATTCAATATCTGCGTTGAAGGACTTCCCTTCGCTTCCTGCACCAACACCGTTTCCTACCTTACCAATCCTGCACCTACCTCTGGCGGATTCGGTGTGACCGTAGGCTGTATCTATGCTGGTGAATACACGACGATAACCGGTGCGGTAACTGGTGAGGATTATACTGTGAGCAGTTCGATCGCCACGGATCACCTCACTGTGCATTTCGGCACCGTTGATGGTCCTGTGATCATTGCTGGCAGCGGTCCACTCACTTTCCAAGTACCTGCGAACGGTAACTTCTATGTGCATGTGAACACCGATGCGAGCTGCGGAACCCAAAGCTCATGTCGTGACCTCACCATCATTGCAGGTACTCCGCCCCCACCACCACCGAACGATGATTGCTCTGCGACCACAGGTGGTACGGTAGGCGCGAACGGTTCGTTGATCTTCTCCGGCAATAGCACTGGGGCGACCAATACCGGACCTGGCGAAGCCGCTGCCGGCTTCACAACTGGAGTGGCATGGGAATCCTTTACATTGACCGAGTGTGTTTCCAGCCTGGTGATCGATTGGTGCGGAAGCGAACCCCCTCGTGAAGATGCGTACATCAATCTCTTCGTAGGCTGCCCCTACACCTCGGTGATCGGATCGACATGGGATTGGGGCTGCGCGAATGGCAGCTTGCAGTTCACCTATGGTCCGATGGAACCGGGCACCTACTATGTTGCCATCATGGAGAACGCCAATGCGAACGGTCCATACGAGATCAACATCCAGCCTGGCGATCCATGTCCTCCTCCTCCTGGTTGTGGGGATAATTTCTACGACATTGGTGGCCCCACCGCGAACTACGGGAACTCACAGGATTATACCTATACGATCTGTCCTGATGTTCCTGGGGATGTTGTAACGGTAACCTTCAATTCCTTTGCGACCGAGGCAAGTTGGGACAGGCTGCACATCTATGATGGCCCTGACACCTCTTCACCCATGTTCTCGAGCGGTAATGGTGTTGGCTTCGGAACCTCTCCGTATGGTGCAGGTGGATGGTGGGGTACTACGATCCCTGGGCCATTCACGGCAACAACTTCGAACGGTGGCTGTCTCACCTTCGCCTTCTGGAGTGATGGAAGTGGAACCTTTGCTGGATGGGATGCTTTGATCTCCTGCGGTCCTCCCCCTGCATGTGCGCCACCAACTTCACCTACCGTTACCGATCTTTCGAACAACAGCGCAACTGTAAGCTGGATCGGAGAACCGGGCACGTACATCATTGAATATGGCAATGCCGATGTGTTCTTCACACCTGGTGAAGATGGCACTGCCGGTGCCAATGGTACGATCGTGACCACGACCTCCTGGCCATATGAGATCACTGGCCTTTCAGCCACCACGCAATACCGATTCTTCGTGCGCCGGGATTGCAGCGCGGAGGCAAATGGCTATAGCGGCAATACAGCGGGAACCGTGTTCACCACCGAGGTGGATCCGCCAGCTTGCGGAGGCAACTTCTATGATTCGGGTGGGCCATTCGGTAACTACACGGACAATGAGGACATCGTTACCACGATCTGTGCTGATGTACCAGGGGATATCGTAACAGTGAACTTCGCTTACCTTTCCGTGGAGACTTGCTGCGATCGCTTGTACATCTACAACGGTAACTCCACGGCTGCTCCGCAGATCCCTGGTAGCCCGTTCACCTCGAACCCGGGGATCGTGACCGCGAACAACCCGAGCGGCTGCCTCACCTTCCGCTTCACCTCGGATATCTCGATCACATCGAGTGGATTTGAGGCAACTGTAACCTGTGCTCCCGCACCGAACGACTGCATCAATGAATTCACCTTTGGTTCAAGCCCTGCTCCTGCACAAGGCAGCAGTTCCACGAACGCTGGTGTTTATGCAGGTGAATACACTGTATTCACTGGAGCAGTGGCAGGTCAGGAGTACATCGTGAGCAGTACGAACGCCACAGATTATCTTACGGTTCGTATCGGCACCTTCGATGGCGCCGTGCAAGCGGTGGGTACTACACCACTGACCTTCACACCAACTGTAAGCGGTGATCTGTTCGTTCACGTGAACACCGATTCCGATTGTGGAGCTGAGGAAGTTGAGCGTGATATCACGATCGAAGCGACCGAACCGGCATGTACGAACACTGCAGCATATGGCACGAATACGGCGCCAGCTCCTGGAGCATCCATCACCGTGGGTTGCTCGTATGCCGGTGAATACTCCACTTGGAATACACCTGCTGCGGGCCAGGAGTACACTGTTTCGAGCAGTATCGCGACAGACTTCATCACCGTACGCACAGGAACTCCAAGCGGTCCGGTCCTCATCTCCGGTACCACACCTCTCACGTTCACGGCAACATCAACCGCAACGATCTATGTTCACGTGAACCTGGATTCGAACTGCGGAACGGCCAGTGCTTGCCGCGATATCACGATGAGCGCTACCTTGAACGTTCCCCCGCCTGCGAATGACGACTGCATCAATGCAGTGCTACTTACCATCAACGCCGATGGTGACTGCCCGGCGAACGGAACGCTAGGAACAACCGTTGGGGCTTCCCAGAGCGGTGATGCTCCTACCTGTGATTCCGGTGTGCATAACGATGTTTGGTACACCTTCGATTCCGGTGATCATACCGAACTTGATCTGAGCTTTGTACAGGGTACGATCAGCTACTCCATCGTAGACCTTTTCGAAGGCACCTGCGCTGGCCTGGTACCTGTAACATGCATCATCAATTCGCAGGATCTGGCTGAAACGATCACGGTTACGCCGAACACGGTGTATTACCTGCGCGTATCGAACCATGCTACGTTCGATACCCCGGGTGATTTCACCATCTGCTTGAGCGCACCGAACTTCGTGACAGCGAATTCCAAAGTGCTTCTCGACGGTCCGTTCAGCACCACCACTGGGCTGATGGCGGACAATCTGCGGAGCCTTGGCCTGATCCCGAGCGCACATCCTTATGGCGGTGCACCCTGGAACCACACAGGCTCGGAAACCTTCGATCCCGCCATCCTGGCCGTTACCGGCAATGATGCGATCGTGGATTGGGTGCTTCTCGAACTGCGTGATGCTGCGACTCCGGCCACCGTGGTGGCCCGTCGTGCGGCTCTTGTTCAGCGCGATGGTGACCTGGTGGATACCGATGGCATAAGCGTGGTGAAGTTCGCTGGAGTGCCCAGTGGAAATTACCGTCTTGCCGTTCGTCACCGTAACCACCTTGGTGTGATGACAGGTACTGATTACGCCCTGTCGCAGATCCCGACGGACATCGACCTTACGCTGCCGGGTACGGCCACCTATGGTACCAGTGCCCGCCGTACACAGGGAGCTGTGATGACCATGTGGGGCGGCAACGCCAACAGCAATGCGAACGTGC
>JAEZDL010000100.1 GCA_023418095.1 Bacteroidota bacterium | reverse complement strand
CCCACCAGTACGAGAAGAAGGCCGCTGCGCTCGCGGATCTTGCCAATGACTGCCATTTGCCTTGTTTAATGAGGGTTGCAAATATAGGATCCAACCCCTTACGGAACGGGACTTTCGTCAACTTGGTACGTTCGCCCACCGATCGCACCTGGATCGGTGTATGAAAGCACAGGTCCAGGAGAAGGGATCATGCGTGGGGATCAGGAAAGGAAACCTTTTTCAGGATCGATCACTTCGAGCCTTACCAGGTCGATGCGGCTGTGCGCCACCTGCACCACTGTGATCTTGTATGGCGGTATCTCCAGCACATCCCCCTGCTCGGGCACATCGCCGGTACTGTGCATGATGAAACCGGCCAGCGTATCGTATTCATCGCTGAGCGGTATCGCCAGCCGGTAGGTCTCCACCAGGTGGTGTACTTCGCAACGGGCGCTCAGCAGGAATTCGTTCGGGCCCAGGCGTTCCTCCACTTCCTCGGGCACATCGTGCTCATCATCGATGTCACCCACGATGGATTCGACGATATCCTCGATCGTGAGCATGCCGGCCGTTCCGCCGAATTCATCCACCACCACGGCCACATGCGTGCGCTGTTTGATGAAGATCTGAAGCAATTCATCGGCAGGCATGGTGCCGGGGATGAAATTCACCGGCCGCATGACCGATCGCACGGTACGCGGGCGCCTGAAAAGCTCATACCCATGCACATAACCGATCATGTTATCGATGCTTTCCTTGTACACCAGGATCTTGCTCAATCCGGTATCGATGAATTTCTTCTTCAGCGTGGCCATGTCCACATCAACGCTGATCGCTTCGATCTCCGCACGGGGCACCATCAGTTCACGCACCTTGATGTTGCTCAACTCCAAAGTGTTCTTGAAGTATTCCACCTCGGCGTCCATCTTGCTCTCCTGCTGTTGATCATGGCTGCCGATCTCCTTCAGGAATTGATCGAGATCGACCCGGCCGAACACCACTTCGCCAGGCTTGGTGCGTATCCCGAAGATCCTGAGCACGAGTTCGCTGATGCCCGTCATGATCATGGTGGGAAGCCATAGGATCACGTACATGGCCTGAAGCGGGATCGCGAAAATGCTGAGCGCACCGTTCGGATCGATACGGAAGGCCGCCTTTGGGATGAATTCCGCCAGGATGAGGATCACCAGCGTACTTATGATCGTTTGGGTGATGAGCACGAACGCATCGCCCAGCCCGAACGTGCGGAGCCAGGGCTCGAGCAGTTCGGCCATGAGTATACCGTAAAGTACCAGCGCGATGTTGTTACCGACGAGCAGTGAACCGATCAACCGGCCGGGCCGCTTGTAAAGCCCCGAGACCAGGCGGGCCCAGATGGCGCCACGTTTCCGCTCGAGCTCGATGTACAGTTTGTTGCTGCTGAGAAATGCGATCTCCAGGCCGGAGCACATCGCGGAAACAGCGATCGAAACGACTATGAGGATGAGATCCGTAGGGCCCAATAGTGCTGCTCTGTTCCGCCGGCAGCTTCAGCAAAGATAGCCGGACTACTCGCCTCTTCTCTGCCGCCGCATATCCTCGATGGATTCCAGCTTGTGGCGTGTGATCCTGCGGAAGATGTACATGGCGAGAGCGATCAATGGGAACCAGATCCACCGCTGCCCTTCCTCCCAACCGTCCACAGCGATGATGTAGATCGCCGAAAGGCCGAGACCGATCGCGAGAGCGAGCCAGAAAAGTTCCATGAAACGGGAGATCTTGCGCAACATCATGGTGCCAAGGTATCATCCTCGGCGACGTAAAGCTCGCCTGTGATCCTATGGATGGTGTACTGGCTGAGGTCCTGGTTCGCATCAAGCCCATGGCCATGGATGATGTCGCCGCCTCTTTTGATCCGCACCGCCCTGTCCGTATGCACCTTGCCGCTGTCCTGTAGCCAGGTGAGCTGTTCGGTCTCAAGCCGGTCGCCGTTCGCATTCACGAACACGACTTCCTCGTACACCTCCATCTTCTCCTGCGCAGGAATGATGATGCCGCGCCGTGCGGTAAGCACGCTGCCCGGCTGGCCGAGGCTGTCGAAGAATGTGAGTTCCAGACCTTCGGTGATCTCGGTACGCTCCGGTTCCGATCGGTATTCATCGATCCGGCCGGCTTTCAGGATATTGCGTACCTCACCTGAATCGGTGAAGTGATATTCCGCACCGAAGGTGATACGATCGGGTGCTTCCGCAGGCACATCGATCGCCGCCACCCGGTCCAGATCGTTCTGGCAGGAAAACAGTGTTCCCGCCAGGATCATGGCGGGAACACCCGATGCGATCGATCGTGGGAAGATCAATTCTTCCTTGTCCTTACCGTGGTGCTTTCGTTCAGTCCACCACAGGTTACCTGTACGGTCTGCCCATCCTGGAGCTGGTGGAAGAACGCTTCACCAGAGGTCGGGAATCTTCCCTGGCTCGAGGCCATGCGTTCGCCAGCCTTGTCCGCCACGGTCGGATCGGTGCTTCTTGCACGCTGGTAGTAGTCGTATGCCAGCCAGTACACGGCCCATGATTCGGGTGCTTCGCATGAAGCCGCCTGGGCCGCGATCGCATTGCCGATCAACATGATCGCTTCACCGTTCTTCGGGTCCATCTGCAGCAATTGGTTCGCGTAGCTGCGTGCCTGGGAGTGGCTGCCCGCTGCGCTCGCGATCTGGCCTGCCTTCAACAGGTACTTCGCCTTATCCGGGCAACCCTTGCACAGATCGACCGCTTCCTTGATGTAGCGAAGCGCACCTGACATGTCGTTCTGCCGAACGAGCTGCATGGCAAGGCTGTAGGCGCTTTCGTTGCTTGGTTGCGCACGATGCACATCCTCTGCAAGGCTCCGGTAGATCTCCTGATCGGTGCAGTCCTTCGCGTTCAACACCTTCAGCAAACGGCCTTTCAATTCAATATCATCAGGCTTCGCCTTGATCATGTCGCCAACGATCCGGCCGATGTCGCCACATTCAGCCACCTTGAAGAAGATGCTGTTCACCACATCACGGGCCTGTGAATAGTACTGCAGATCGGTGCGCGTGGTATCGGCAAGGTTCTTTTCGAGATGATCGTTGATCATCACGTAATCCGTGAGCATCTGTTCCTTGGTGGCCTTTTCCTTCCCGTAAAGGCAGTTCAACGCCTGGTAATAACCACTGAGCGTTCCTGCTTCACTGTTCACACCACCTTTCTCCACGGCGGTCTTCAGCACACCGAAGGCTTTCTCGCAACTGTCGGGCTCATTGATCAAAACATCAAGTCCTTTCCGGCCCAATACATATGCTTCTTCACCGAAATGCTGGATCCGCAAATCGTGAACGAGGTACAATGAATCCACGAGCCGTTGTTTGCGTGCAGGATCCTTTTCGGCCGCGATCAGACCGTTCATGATCTTGGTGCCGTTCTGGTAAACGCCTTTGCTCCATGCCGGGCAGATCTCCAGGATCTTCCTCCATGGGCGGTACGCTTCCACCAGGTTGTTGTTCTTCATCGCATCCTGGTACAGCGAGATGTTCATCTTGCACTGTTCGGGATCCGATCCGAAATCGCCCTGGGCAAAGCCGGCGACCCCGATGGTAACTGAACTTGCGACGAGTGTGATCCTTAGGAGGTTGATCATTCCAGTCTTCTTTTCTTGAACCATTGTTCTCTTACGTCCGGTGTTATGGTCACTCCCACGAAAACATTCACGGATCTTTCCTTCAGCAGACCGTTGTCCGTAGTGCCTTTTTCTGCGAATTCGACACCTAGATTCACCCTGCTGCGGGTGGCGGGCGCCATAACGGGCAGCGCAATTCCAAAGCCCATGCCGATCTCCTGGAGCTGCTGGCCCAGTACCATGCGATAATCCCTGCTGTAGCGCACGCCGGCCTTGTAGGTGGTCCGCTGGAGGAGCGTGCCCCGGCGATCACCTGCCGGCGTGAATCCCGCGCCGATCGCGTAGATCTCGTGGGCGGTGAGTTCCGATCGGAACTGCTGCTCCTCCACCCGCACGGCGAATTGCGACCAATCCCTTCGTTTATGCTCGGCCGAGAGCGTCCAGCGGCTGTTGTATACGCTGAAACCGATGCCGAACAAGAGCGGCAGATCCACGCGGCCCGGTTCACTTTCCCGGAATGAAAGTGTATCGTAAGGAAATTCGACACCGGAAGATCCGACAGCGAAGGAATTGATCAGCTCGGTGCGTTCGGCGTAGAGTGAAGCAGGCAGTTCCGCGCTCAGGCCGATCGTATAACGGAGCGGTTCGGCGCTCCGGTTATTCACTTTTTCGGCCTCGTCCTGCCGTTCTGCTCTTTTCCGTTGAAGACGGGCCTGGGCTTTGGCAAGTGTGATGAGGTCACCCGAGAATTGAAGACCCGTGGTGGCCGTTGGCGATCGTACGATCAGCCTGGAGCTTACGCTGGAATTGTAATGGTTCGATCCGCTCGAATAATAGGCCTTGCGTGTCTCTTCGATGTTCCCGAAAAGATAGTTCAGGTTCGCACCGATCGAGAGCCGGCTGCCCTTATGGATCGTATCGTTGGTCTGCCACACCACCAGCCCCAGGCCTAGAAAGGCGCGGTTAAGGCCACCATCGCCACTGTATTCGAAACGTACATCGTTGCGCTGTTCACTGATCTGGTAACCTACCTTGGAAACGGGCGAAAGCCCGAATGCGAAGCCCCACCGGTTCGCTGGCTGTGCGGTTCCCTGTTGCAGATTACCGCGACCCACCGGAACGCCGAGCGAAAGGCCGAGGATATCGGTTCGCCCGCCGGTCGCTCTCGCATTTTCGGTGCGCAGATCGATGGCGCGGCCCACCAGGCCGGTCTCGAAGACCGGCACCCGCAGCGAAACGTAAGATGCCGGATTGGCGGAGATCACGCTGTACGGATCGATAAGACCTACACCCACGCCACCCATGAGCGCCTGGGCCACCTGTGTGGTGCCTGTGAGATCGCCCAGGCCATAGGCGGAATATGGCGAGCCACTACCCTGCTGCCCCTGGCCCAGGGCCACGGTGGGTACCAGCGCGGCCAAAGCCATGAGCTTCACGAACATGTAACAATATCGCATACGATCCTTCCAGGGTCAGTAACGGGTGCGCAAAGATGCCACTTTTAAGCGCGCGAGCGGTGGCCAGCGCATCTCCGCCGGTGAGGATAACGGCCATATCGGTCCGTTGGTGCCTGAACCCCTCGATCATTCCGCGGATCTCGTTGATCATGCCATGATTCACGCCTGAAGCGAGCGCATCTTCCGTCGACCGGCCGATAAATGGGACATGCTCGCCCGGATCTACCAGGGGAAGACGCGCGCTATAGGCGTGCATGGCCTTTGCACGCATCTGCCTGCCGGGGCTGATCGCACCACCTGCGAACCTTCCGTTCTCCACCAGATCATAGGTGATGCAGGTACCGGCATCGATCACCAATACCGGCCGATCGGGGAACATCCTCCAGGCGCCGACCGCATTCGCGATCCGATCCGCGCCAAGTGTGGCAGGGGTCGAATAATCGTTGCCGATCGGGAGCGGAGTGGATCCCGAAATGTTCAGCACCGGCGCTTTTTGTTCCAATACGGAGATCGATCCATCCTGCGAAGAACCCACGGAACCGATCACCACCGATCGGAACTCCCCTCCAGAAAGCTCCTTCAACAGCTCGGCGCCGATGCGATCCACCGTGCGCCAGCGCTCGATCCGCCCGTTCCTGGCCCAGCCGATCTTTGTACGGGTATTGCCTGCATCGATCACAAGATCGAAAGGATCTTCCATGGTTCAGAGATCTGTCTATCTTTGCGGCCTTGTCCGGCGAATTTGCCAGTGGGTCGGACAAAGTAATGGTGCCTTAGCTCAGCTGGTAGAGCAATGGATTGAAAATCCATGTGTCCCCAGTTCGATTCTGGGAGGCACCACCAAGGGACCCCGACCGATCGGCCGGGGTCCTTCATTTTGCCCCCGTGTGGCGTTCAAGCCATTGGCGCACACCTTCGAGGTGCTGTTGCTTCACCGGCTCACGCGTGGTACGGTTGGTCCTTGTGAAGTACCTGTGCTGTTCCAGGAATTTCAACTGTAGTTTCTGCCATTCCATTTCCGTTGAGAGGATGCCGTAGGTGCGCATCTCCTTGAACAGCCTGTTACCGATCGGGATGAAATCATTGCGGCCCAGATAATCGAGATCGGCATCGCAAAGGATCTGTTCCAGGATGTTCTTCGGTGACTGGGGTATGCAGGTCGAAAGGATCATGGAGCAGACCGCATCGACCTGGCCGGTATTGAAACCCATGCCGGGAAGCACACGTCTCACGATCGCACAACTGGCGTTCTCATGGTCATCATCCTGCTCGGTGAAACCGGAATCGTGGAACAACGCGGCCACTTTCAACAGCGTGAACCCTTCGCCGGTGATGCCTTCGCTCTCGGCGATCCCGATCGCGCTCGCGTACACATCGAGGGTATGCTCCAGGCTGTGGTAGGCGCGGCTTTCGGGAAGCTCGTACCGAAGTTTCGCCAAGATGAATGCTTTGGCGGCTTGTGGGTCCATGGACATCCTGGGAGGGCAATATAAGGAGCCTCCCATTCACACCATCTATTTTTGATCCATGAGGCGCCGCTCGCAGCGTACCACGTACATCCTTTTCGCGGTGCTCGGGATCTACATACTCCTGCAGTTCATCTGGTGGGCGATCCTGTTGGTGCAGAAGGATGAAATGGTGGTGCGGCTCGCCGGCCAGGTGGAGATCCTCGGTGGCGTTCCACCGGATATTCCCTCTGGGCCGCGGGCCATGCGCATGATCGTTGGTGAAGGCCTTGTCTTCATGCTGATCGTTCTGGCGGTGCTGTACCTCACCTGGCGTGCCATCCGGCGCGATCTGGACCTGGCCCGCACCCAGCGCAACTTCCTGCTCGCCGTAACCCATGAACTGCGGTCGCCGATCGCCGCGATCAAACTGCAATTGCAAACACTTGGCAAGCACGAATTGGATCTGGGCCTGCGTGAACAATTGCTTGCCCAGGCGGTGCAGGAGACCGATCGGCTCTCCCAACTCACGGAGAAAGTGCTCCATTCCACCAGCGCCGAGGAACGATCCAAGGAACCCGACCTGCTGCGCGTGGAGATCATGGGCCTGATGCACGACCTGCTGGAACGATCGCGGCTGCACCTTGCACCACACCACCAGCTGATCCTTGAAGGACCCGATCGGCTTGAGCGGCTCACCGATCCCGGATCGATCCAGACCATCCTCGAGAACCTGATCGAGAACGCCGCAAAGTATGCGCCGGAAGGAAGCCGCATTCTCGTGGAGATCACGGGCCGGCGCGAAGGTTGGCGCATGAGCGTGTGCGATGAAGGACCCGGGATAAAGGAAGAGGAACGCGAACGGATCTTCGAGAAATTCTACCGGAGCGGCAATGAAGAGACACGGGCGGCCAAAGGCACCGGGCTTGGCCTGTACATCGTGAAACACCTGGTGGAGAAGCTCGGCGGGGCCATTTCCGTAAAGACCCGCAAACCGCACGGCTCTATCTTCGTGGCCTCATTCCCCAATCATTGAGCACCAAGAAATGCGTACTGATCATCCTGGATGGATGGGGGATCGGTGCGGGTGATGCCTCCGATGCGATCGCCCAGGCGGATACACCTTTCATTGATGGTCTTTACCGATCGGTGCCGAATGCCACGCTGCTGACCGATGGCGAGAATGTGGGTTTGCCGGCCGGCCAAATGGGTAACAGTGAAGTAGGGCATCTCAACATCGGGGCCGGCAGGGTGGTATACCAGGACCTTGTGCGGATAGATCGTGCCGTGGCGGATGGCTCGCTCGAGGCCGATCCCGTGCTGCAGGAAGCTTTCAGGAAGGCTTCAGAACCCGGGCGAAAACTGCATTTCATCGGATTGATCTCGGATGGTGGCGTGCATTCCATGCGAGCACACCTCGAAGCGCTCTGCCATATGGCCGATCGGAGGTTGGACAGGCCATTCCATGTTCATGCATTCACGGATGGAAGGGACACCGATCCGCGAAGCGGGCGGGGTTACCTGGAAAGTTTCCTTCGCAACACACGTGACACCAAGACCCGGATCGCCAGCGTGATCGGAAGGTATTTCGCCATGGATCGAGACAGGCGCTGGGAGCGGATCGCGAAAGCCTACGATCTTCTTGTGAACGGGAAAGGTGCGGCCACCACCGATCCGCTCGAGGTCTTCGATCGGAGCTATGGCAGTGGTATCACAGATGAATTCATCGAACCGCATGTGATCACCGATGCAGAAGGTGACCCGATCGCCACGATCGCGCCGGGTGATGTGGTGATCTGCTTCAACTTCCGTACGGACCGATGCCGCGAGATCACCGTGGCACTTACCCAGCAAGCGTTCGAAGAGCCCGGCATGTCGCCATTGCCCCTGCACTACGTAACCATGACCGAGTACGATCCCACCTATCGGGACGTGCACGTGATCTTCCGCAAGGATGATCTCGCCATGACGCTCGGTGAGGTGGTATCACGCGCGGGCAAACAACAGATCCGCATCGCGGAAACAGAGAAATACCCGCATGTCACGTTCTTCTTCAGCGGCGGAAGGGAACTTCCCTTCGAAGGGGAAAGACGGATCATGCTCCCTTCGCCCAAGGTGGCCACCTATGATCTGCTGCCCGAGATGAGCGCGCCGGCGATCGCCGAGGCCATCGCGTTCGAGCTTTCGAAAGGTGAGGCCGACCTGGTGGTGCTCAACTTCGCGAACCCTGATATGGTGGGCCATACCGGCGTGTTCGAAGCGATCGTGAAAGCGGTGGAGACCACCGATCGGTGCGCGAAACAAGTTGTCGAGGCGGGATCGGCAACTGGTTATTCCTTCGTGATCATCGCCGACCATGGCAATGCGGACAAGGCGCGCAACGCCGATGGATCGCCCAACACCGCGCACAGCACCAATCCCGTGCCCGTGTTCGTGATCGATGAAGATGTGAAAGCGATCCGCAACGGGATCCTTGCCGATGTGGCCCCCACGATCCTCGCGTTGATGAAAATGGAAAAGCCCGCCGAGATGACGGGCTCTTCGCTGTTGCTCTGATCGGATCAGTTGCGCAGGATGGTGAGGTGGCCGGTGTACGGCTTCTCATGCCCATCCACAACGATCTCGTAGAAATAGGTGCCATCAGGCAGATCCGTAGCGCGCCAGGTATTCCGGTAGTTCTTCGTCTCGAACACCACCTGACCCCAGCGGTTGAAGACCTTCACGACGTTCGTTGTGAAAACGATCCCTTCAATATTCCAAAGGTCGTTCATGCCATCGTTGTTCGGCGTGAACACGTTCGGGACTATCAATTCGCAGTTCACCACCACGCTCACGGTGGTCTGCGCTCTTCGTCCGCATGGATCGGTCGCCGTCACCAGGAACGTGCTCGTGTTGGTCACGGGGATCCAGACCTGTGATCCCGTCACCTCCCCTTCCGGATCCCATGTGATCGTAAGGTCATTATTGAAGCCGCCGTATGCATCCACTGAGATCAGTATACTGTCTGCATCCGCGCAATCGACGACATAACTGTTCCCGGTGATCGTGATCGGCGGTCCTTCCAGGATCGTGATCAGCACCGCTGCATCCACCGATCGGCCACACGGATCCGTATACGTTCCGATCACCATCACGGTCTCGGTATCCTCGCCACCGCCATCATCCAGCGGATCGAATGGCACAAGCACATTGAAATTCCCATCGGTTATCGTTACGCTCGTGGGCAGATCGAAATCGCTGTTGTCCTGTGCCTCACCATCGAAAGTGAGCTGTATGGTGATGTCACCTGTGATCCCGTTCGGGCGGATGATGTTGATCTGGTTGCTCTCGCAACCTTCCATCAACGTGTTCGATCCGATCAGGTTCATGCTTAGTGGTGGCAATTCGATCAGGCCTACATTGAAAAGGGCCGCTGCCGTAGTGCCGCATGTATCGGTGATCGTGGCGGTGATGCTGGTGAATTCCGTAGGCGTCACATCGATCTGCTGGCCTTGTGCGCCATTGCTCCAATCGATCGTGTAAGGTGCATATCCTCCGGCGATATCCGCAGCGAGTTGAATGCTCTCGCCGCATTGGATGTTGATATCGGTACCTGCGGCCGTCAATGGCGGCGCGGATTCAATGAAGAACTCGAACGTATTGGTGAGCGCCGCCCCGGCACAGGTGGAGAACGAGGTAAGGGTAAGGATGATGTTCTCGGTGCTGTCGGGATCGATCGGTGCGTTGAAGGTGAAAGGCACCTGGTCCACACCGGCAGGGAAGAACAGGCTGTCCGGGAATGGCGGGTAATAATCCACGCCCGGGAGTGCCACTCCGCCCGCAGAGATCTCGATCACGCTGGCCTCGGTGGTGTCACCGGTGCGCACGAAGTTGATCGTGACATCGAAGCAGCTTTCCAGGATCGTATTCGTGCCTACGATGCCAGGACCGGGCGTGAGCGAGGGAATGAACGGCGAACTGCTGAAGCTTCCGCCTTCAAGGAAAACGCCTGAATCGAACCCGCTGTCCATCGCATCGCCGATCGCGAGCTTGATATGGTAGGTCTGCCCGCATTCCACTTCGGATTGCGCTGTGAGCGGCACGGTGAGCCCGTTGTACACCAGGTCCTGGCCGCCCGCATTGGGCACAAAGTAGATGCTGTTCGATTGCCAGTTCGGATCGGCCAAAGCGCAGTTGCTGGCCGGATAGGATCCGGATGGAGTACCCGAATTCACCGTATTGATCGCGATCGGAACGTTCGTATTGGGGATCAGGGCGATGTTCTTCGCGTTGTTCGTGTACGGGCCGTTGATGCCAGGGCCGCTCAGGAAGAAGCCGAACGCATCGTTGAAGCCCGAGCAGGTGAAGCTCGTGTATTCGTTCGATGCGAACACGAAATTGAAGCGTATCGTATCACCGGTGGGAACGAAGTCGAACTCCAGGATCGAGATATCATTGATGCTGCTCTGGCCGCTGAGCGCCAATAGATCGGCATCGCCACTTACCCCCGATCCACCGGAACCCGATCCATTCGCCGGTATGCCCAGAACATCACCGGTCGCCAGCACGAGGCCGGCAGGCAGTGGAAGCAAAGGACTGGTGCTCGTGAATGAACCGATGCCTGGCTGGTACCCTGGCACGTTCGGTTGGCCGTTATAGGTAACGTTCGAGACGGATACACCGCTTCCGATCAGCACCTGCTCCACATATTCCTGCGGCGACAGGGAATTATCGGTGGTGATCTGCGCGACCAATGCATGTGCCAGGAAAGGTGCGGCGGCCAGTAGAAAGATACGCTTGCTCTTCACAGTTCGTTCGTTTTTCGGCTTTGATCCAGCGGTTTGCACATGGATCATCAAGCCTTGCCCAACAATGACGGGATCGATGCGGGCAAGGTTGCTCAGCGAAGATATCGAACGCTGGCGGACCGCGCGGAATTTCTTTCGTCCGCCATCAGATCGGAACGGTGGATCACCAGCCGTTGCGCAGGATCGTCACGTGGCCGGTGTACGGCGTATCATGCCTGTCCACGGTGATCTCGTAGAAGTACGTACCGTCCGGCAGATCGCTGGCGCGCCACGTGTTGCGGTAGTTCGGCGTATCCAGCACCAGCTGGCCCCAGCGGTTGTACACCTTCACCGTATTCGTGGTGAACTGGATGCCTTCGATCACCCACAGGTCGTTGTGCCCATCGTTGTTCGGGGAGAACACGTTGGGGATCACCACTTCGCAATCAACGATCACGGAAACGATCGTGCTTTCGCTCCGCCCGCACGGATCGGTGGCCACCACG
Source organism: Bacteroidota bacterium (assembly GCA_023418095.1). Lineage (GTDB taxonomy): Bacteria > Bacteroidota > Bacteroidia > Flavobacteriales_F > PHOS-HE28 > PHOS-HE28. Next base: position 3,029 of record JAEZDL010000100.1, on the reverse strand, counting down.
GTATAGGTGCCCGAATTGTACACCGGGATCCATACGTCACTTCCCGTGATCTCGCCTTCGGGATCCCAGGTGATCGTGAGCTGGTCGTTATAACCTCCCGTCGCCACCACCGACATCTGCAGGCTGTCCAGGCCGCATTCAATGAAATACTCGGTACCTGTGATCTCGATCGGCGGTGCATCCTCAATGGTCACGTTCACGGCCGCATCCACGGTACGGCCACAATCATCGGTGAAACTCGCCGTGATCATGATCGGTTCAGCTCCTTCGGCCTCGCCATCCTCAAGCGGTTGGAAAGGCACCAGCACATTGAAGTTCCCATCCAGCAGCACCGTGCCGAGAGGCATCTGGAAGTCGCTGCCATTGGTTCCGCCGGAGTACGTGAGCGTAATGTTGAGATCGCCGGACACACCAAGTGGGCGAAGGATGTTCAATTGATTGCTCTGGCACGCTTCGATCACCGTCGCGGGGCCGATCAGGTTCATGACCAAGGGCGGAAGCGGGATCAAACCGATGTTGAACTGGGCCGTTGCAGTGGCGCCGCAGGTATCCGTTATGCTCACGGTGAACGTTTCCGACCCGATCGGCGAAACCGTGATCGAATCACCAAGGACCCCGCCCCCCCAATCGATCGTGAAAGGTGGGAAGCCATTGGTGATATCCGGCGCGAGGGTCAATTGATCGCCGCATTGGATGTTCATGTCGAAACCAGCTGCGGTAAGCGGCGGTGGCGAATCGATGATGAATTCGAACGTATTGGTCACGGTGGTCTCGCCGCAGGTGGTCTGCGATGTAAGCGCCAGGACCAGCGTTTCAGTGCCATCGGGATCCAGCGGAACGTTGAAGGTGATCGGCATCGATCCCACGTTCGGCGGGAAAACAACGGAATCGGGGAAGACCGGCGAATAATCGACCCCCGCGGTGGAAGTACCACTTGCAACGATCTGGACCACACTTGCCACCGTGGTATCGCCAGTGCGCACAAGGTTTAGCGTTACGTTGTAACAGCTTTCGAGGATCGTGTTGGTACCCACGATGCCAGGACCTGGCGTGAGCGTGGGTATGAACGGTGATGAAGTGAAGCTTCCACCTTCCAGGAACACGCCGGAATCCAGCGAACTATCGGTACCATCGCCGATCGCGATCTTGATGTGGTACGTCTGGCCGCATTGCACAGGCGAGATCGCTGTCAATGGAACGGTAAATCCGTTGAACATGAAATCGGTCGCGTTCGGATTGTCCACGTAATAGATGCTATTGGCTTGCCAGTTCGGATCGGCCGCAGCGCAGGTCGAAGCGGTACCCGAGCCCGTGGGAGAACCGGAATTGATCGTATTGATCGTGATGGGGATGCCTTCCACGCCGGGGCCTCCGGTGTTGGGCACGATCGCAAGGTTCGTCGCGTTGTTGCTGAACGGTCCACTTATGCCCGGGCCGCTGAGGAAGAAGCCGAACGCATCGTTGAAGACCGTGCAGGTATAGCTCGCATATTCGGTGGAACCGAAAACGAAATCGAATTTGATCGTATCGCCAAGCGGAACGAAATCGAATTCGAGGATCGAATAATCATTTATGCTTGCTTGACCGGATAGCAGCAGCAGATCGGGATCACCGCTCAATCCTGAACCAGGATCGAAGATCGTCGATCCGGTCGGGATCTGGTTCACACCACCGGAAGCGAGCACCAGCCCGTTCGCAAGAGGAAGAATGGTATTGGCAGAGGTGAACGAACCGATCGCCACCTGCCCGCCCGGTGCATTCGCCTGGCCGTTATAGGTAACGTTGGAAACTGACACACCGGTCCCTACCAGGATCTGTTCAACGAATTCCTGCGGGGTGAGGCTGTTATCGATCACGATCTGTGCCCGCAGATCGGCCACACCGATCGCCATGATCGAGAACCCTGCGATGAGAAGTTTCTTCACGATCGAAGTTGATTATTGGTCCTGGCTTCCCTGCAGCAAGGTCACATGTCCGTAGCCTTCCTTGGAAGGGAAGTAATGCCCTTCAACCTTGTACTTGTATACATACACACCTGTGGAGGCCGGTGCCGATCCGCGCACGGTGCCATCCCAAAGGTTGTCCACGTTGTCGGTATAGAACACCGAACCGCCCCAGCGATCGAACACTTCCATTTCAAAGAGGGTGATGTAGTGGCCGTATGGCCCGAAGAAGTCGTTATGGCCATCGCCATCCGGCGTGAAGGCATTCGGGAAATACAGGTGGCCGGGCGGCCGGATCAACAGTGAATCCAAACCTTTGCAACCGTTCGGCGTCGTGATCTTCAAGGTTACCCAATGCTCTTCCAGATCCATGTAGCTGTGCACCACTTCCGGACCGCGATAGGTGGTGTTATGGATATCGCCCATGTTCCAGACCCAGGTGTTCGCATACGGCGTGGTGGCCGCCTGCAGGTACCAATCATCCTCACCGCGGTTGGTCTCAACGATATCCACGGAAACATGCTCCACTTCGATCAGCACTTCATCGGTACGTTCCGCACCGCACTGATCATAAGCCGTCACCGTGTACTGCGTATCCTCCAATGGCTGCACCATCAACATCGGATCGGAATGCTCCATTTCATGCCAATCCAGTGTATAGTACCCCGAACCGCCCTGCACCTGCGCGTACAGTTGTACTGAATCCCCGGCGCACAGGATCTTATCCGAAGGGAGTTGCAACACGAACGGTGCGTAAACGGGCAGGAACGTCGTTACCGTGGCTGTCCCGGTGTTCTGACACTGATCTTCTGCGGTAACCGTGTAGGTATGATCGGCGATCACCGATACCTGCACTTCGGTGGAATTGCTCAACACCTGTCCATATTGATCGTTCCAGGTGTAGGTGTACACGCCGTTGCCCCCCACCGTGTTCAACACTTCCATCATAGTGCTGTCACCCGGGCAGATCACCGTGGGATCGTCGGTCGTGGTGATCACGATCGGATCGAGCGGCACAGTGGAGACCATGAGGCTGTCCTGGATCGATGTGCCACAACCTTCCGTTACAGTTACCACATAGTACAC
>JAEZDL010000002.1 GCA_023418095.1 Bacteroidota bacterium | reverse complement strand
GTTTAGGTTCATTGAATCCAAAGTCTGCAACAAGGAACTCAAAGTTCCTTTGAGTTTTCTCAATAAAGTTCTTTCGTATCAGGTTGTGAGCTTCTTCAGGTGTCATTTTCTGAATTGCCGCTAACGTAGGATTGCCGAAGATCTTCGTGTATTTCCATTATTGATCTCAGGCCTGATCTTCGCCTTATTCACTATTACAGCACGTAAAGCGAACGTTTTGCCGATCTTTCCGTCGATCCATTGTCTCGTGTGGAATTTCGCGGAGATCCAAGTTTAACGAAAAGTTCCGATCGGAGAACAAATCTTCGTGCTCACCACCGATCTGCGTAAGTGGCGCAGCCGGAAAGCCCGGAGCGCGCGCAGCGCGTGAGGACTTGAAGGTGAAGCCGCGACCAGACAGGAATTCGCCCCATCGCATCATTCCTTGAGTAACATCATGCGATTCCGGCTCGTTGGCCGGAATGACATCTCACATCGGATCTACATCCGTGACGAGTTGCACCGCAGCATGTTCTTTCACACTGAAAACGCGATCGATGGTTTCGCGCACGAATTCCTTTTCCGCGGTATGTGCGCTTTTCCGCAGTTTGATCAGCAACCTGCGCAGGTGTTTGTCACGGATGCGTGATACCACGGGCACTTCCGGGCCGAGCACGCGTTCACCGAGACCTTCGCGCAAAGCCATCGCAAGTGTCGCAGCGGTGGCGATCACCCTTTCCTCATCGCGGTGTTTCAAGGTCAACTGGATCAACCGCATGAACGGCGGATAACCGAGTTCGCGGCGGTAGCCGATCTCGCGCTCATACATGCCGTCCACATCGTGGCGCACCACCAGATCGAGGATGGGATGATGCACATCGAACGCCTGGATGATCACATTTCCCGCGGTCTTCCTCCTTCCCGATCGGCCTGCCACCTGCGCCATCAGTTGGAATGCGCGTTCGTGCGCGCGCAGATCCGGGAAACGCATCAGGTTGTCCGCGTTCAGGATACCGACCACGCTCACGTGATCGAAGTCGAGGCCCTTGGTCACCATCTGCGTGCCCACCAGGATATCGATCGCGCCCTGCGCGAACCCGGTAAGGATCTTCTCCAATGAATTCTTGCCACGCATGGTGTCCTGATCCATCCGCGCGATGCGCCGATCGGGGAAGATCTCGTTCAACTCCTCTTCGATCTTCTCCGTGCCGAAACCGAGCATCTTCAACCGCGGACTTCCGCAATTGGCGCAGGTGCGTGGCGGTGGATATTGAACACCGCAGTAATGACAGCGCAGTTGGTGCTGGGATTTGTGGTACGTGAGGCTCACATCGCAGTGATCGCATTCGGGCACCCAGCCGCAGGTCTCGCATTGCCACACCGGCACGTAACCGCGCCGGTTCTGGAAGATGATCGCCTGTTCCTTCTTCGCCAACGCCACTTCGATCGCTTCGATCAATGTGGTGGAGAAATGGCCGCGCATCAACTTTCTTTTCTGTGCATCGCGAAGGTCCACGCGGGTGATGTTCGGCAGCGCCACCTCGCCGTAACGCACCAGCAGTCGGGCATGGCCGAATTTGCCGGTGACCACGTTGTGCAGGCTTTCCAAGCTTGGCGTGGCCGATCCGAGGATCACTTTCGCCTTGTGCAGATCGGCGAGAACGATCGCCATGTCGCGCGCATTGTAGCGCGGCGCAGGATCCTGTTGCTTGTAGCTGGGATCATGTTCCTCATCCACGATCACAAAGCCAAGCTTTTTGAAAGGAAGGAACAGCGCCGATCTGGCCCCTACGACAACCGATGGCGGAGTGCTGCCCTGCACCGATCGGAGCCAGAGTTCGGTACGATCGCGCTGCGCCATGCGCGAATGGGCCACCGCCACGCGATCGCCGAAACGTTCGCGCAATCGCGCGATGATCTGTCCGGTAAGCGCGATCTCCGGCAACAGGTAAAGCACTTGTTCACCCCGTTCGATCGCTTCCTGGATCAGCGTGATGTAAACCTCCGTTTTTCCGGAGGAAGTAACGCCGTGCAGGAGCACCACGTTCTTTTCGCGAAAGGTCCGTTTCGTCTGTTCAAGGGTTTCTGTTTGAGCGGTGGAAAGCTTCGGCATTGCGAGCTTTCCATCTTTCGGCCGCGGCGTTCCTGCTTCACGCCGATCGATGCGGAAAAGGCCTTTCTTCACCAATTGGTCCAGCACACTGGAAGTCGCGCCGCTGAGCCGCAGCAGCATGTTGCGCTCCACATCCTTCGGGCGATCGCTGAAGAGCTGCGACAATTCGATGTAGCGCATCAGCACGTGCAATTGCTTCGGTGCTTTCTCCAGCCGATCGAACCAGGAATGAAGGGCCTCCTCGGTCGATGCTTCCGCGGTGAGCACCACATGATCCACCATGCGTGGCTTCCATGTATCGCGCAATTCCTCCTCGAGCACGAGCGCACCTTTCTCCATCAGGTTGCGCACGATCGGCATGGGATCCCTGGTGTTCAGCAGATCACCGGCCTCGTGCAAAGTGATCACCTGCTTTTCGGCAAGCACATCCAGCAGGATCGATGCACGGCCTTTCACTGCGAGATCCAGATCCGCTGCCTTTCCTGCGACAAGCCTGGTCTCACTGCTCAATGAAAGCTGTGCGGGCAATGCGGCGATCATCACTTCCCCGATGGTGCACAGGTAATGTTCCGCGATGCGCTCCCAGAGAAGGAATTGTTCCTCCGTAACGATCGGATCACGATCGAGCACTGAAAGGATCTCGCGCACATTCCGGTGAAGCGGTCGCTCACTGTGGACCTTCCGCACCAGACCACCGTACAATTTCCTTCCCCGTCCGAAGGGAACGGCAACGCGCATTCCCGGACGCAGGTCCTTCATTTCGCCCGCGACAGCATAGGAAAAGATGCCGGGCACGGCGAGCGGAAGGATCACATCGGCATAGAGCTGCATCCGATCGCAAAGTTGGATCAAACAGCTTGTATCGCGTGGCGTGCTCCTTGCTTTCGATCGGCGCATCAGATCATTTCCGATCGGGATCCATGCTAAGCGAACAGGTTGAATGGGCAAGTAGACTTTCGCGAGTTGGTTGGGCGGCCAAAGGGATCGTTCATATCATTATCGGCGCACTTACCTCCATGGCAGTTTTCGGTCTTGGCGGCGCCATCTCAGGAAAAGGGGATGCCTTCAAATGGATCGTCGGACTGCCTGCCGGAAAGATCCTTCTTGTACTGATCGCGCTCGGTTTGATGGCCTACGTTCTCTGGCGGATCATTCAAGCCATTGCCGATCCTGAAAGGAAAGGATCGGATGCCAAGGCGATCTTGCAGCGGATCGGATATGCGATCAGTGGTCTTGCGTATGCTGGGGTGGCTGTTTATGCGGTACGCCTGGCGATCGGCGGGAATGGAGGAGGTGCATCCACCGGGAACGAAGAAGGTGGAACGCGTCAGTTCATCGTTGCCAGTGTGCTCCAACAACCAGCTGGCGAGTGGTTGGTAGGCGCGGCCGCGCTGGTACTTATCGGGATCGGGATGTACCAGATCTACCGCGCGATCACCAATAAGTTCAAGAAGCAGGTGGACATGGGCCGGATGAACGATAGGCAACGCAGGGCATTCACGGCCTTCGGGAACTTGGGCTTTGTGGCCCGGGGAATCGTGTTGGGGATCATCGGTTTCCTTCTCATACAGGCGGCCCTGCACTCCGATCCCTCACAAGCACAAGGCACGGAAGGTGCGTTCCAATTCCTGCGGGATGCAGGCTATGGTCCGTGGCTGTTGGGAGCGGTTGCGATCGGGCTGATCGCTTATGGCCTATTCTGTCTCGTAAGGTCCCGGCATCAGCGGATCAGGACGAATGGTTGAGCAAAAGGATGATATGCAGGCAACCATTCCACCATTACTTCCTGTCATATCACCATGGAACGGAAGAAAGTGGACAGCAAGCCTGGGAAACCGGCCGCAGCGGCCAGTCGTTCCAACGAGTACGATCTTGAAACGCCGTTGTGGCAGAAGTACTATGAGCGCGTGAGGAAGACCGCGCGCTTTCCGCGCTATTACAAGCGTGAATTGAATTGGTGATCCAGCCATTGTTTCCTTGACGGGGATCGGTACCTGGCTTTCATCTTGAACATTTGATCGTGCATCAGGTGCGGGCAGGACCTATTCCCGCCTCGGGAGCGGCCGGTACTTTCACCCCATGCAGCAGAACAACAGGGAGCGCCTGCTTCCGGTGATCCTTCTCGGTTGTCTTTTCTTTCTCTTCGGATTCGTCACATGGCTCAATGGCACACTGATCCCGTACCTGAAGATCGCATGCGAGCTCACGAATTTCCAGTCGCTTTTCGTCGCCTTCGCCTTTTACATCGCCTACTTCGTTACCGCGTTGCCGAGCGCCTGGTTGCTGAAACGCACAGGGCTGAAGAAAGGAATGATGATCGGCCTTTGGGTGATGGCCGTGGGCGCGATCCTCTTCATACCGGCGGCCGGAACGCGCACATACGGCATCTTCCTCACCGGACTTTTCATCATCGGTACCGGGTTGAGCATTTTGCAGACCGCATCAAACCCGTACATCACGATCGTGGGACCGATCGAAAGCGCGGCGAAGCGGATCAGCATCATGGGGATCTGCAACAAGGTGGCTGGTGTGCTCGCGCCGATCGTGCTGGGTGCGTTGGTGTTGAGCGATGCGGATACGTTCACTGCCTCGATCGATGGCGTGGATCCAGCTCTCAGGAACTTGAAGTTGGATGAACTTGCTTCACGCGTGGTGTGGCCTTATTCGATCATGTCGATCATGCTTGTGATCCTCGGCATTTTCGTGCGTTACAGCCCTTTGCCCGACATCGAGGCTGAAGGTGAACAACGCGACGATCCCGCGAAGCCTGCGTTCGGCAGTGTGCTGTCGCATCCGCATCTGGTTCTGGGCGTGATCGCGCTCTTTCTTTATGTGGGCGCAGAGGTGATCTCCGGTGATACGATCGGAAATTATGGTCAGGCCCAGGGAATGCCGCTTTCCAGTGCGAAACATCTCACGAGCTACACACTGGCCGCGATGGTGATCGGATACATCATCGGGATCTTCTCGATCCCCAGATTCATTTCGCAATCCAAGGCCCTATTGCTCTCTGCGATCACTGGCATCTTCTTCACGATCGCGGCGATCGTTACCGATGGTACTGTTTCGGTGATGTTCATCGCCTTGCTGGGCCTGGCGAACGCGTTGGTGTGGCCGGCGATCTGGCCGCTGGCGATCGCAGGTCTGGGCCGGCATACGAAGACAGGCAGCGCATTGCTGATCATGGCGATCGCCGGTGGCGCACTTTTGCCGCTGTTATATGGAAGGCTTGCCGATGCGCCGTCGATCGGGCCGCAACAGGCCTACTGGATCCTTGTGCCCTGTTATCTTTTTATTCTTTGGTACAGCGTGAAAGGATCCCGAATGCGATCGTGGTAGGAAGGTTAGGACCTATGTTCTCGGGAGGCTGTTCATAAATGCACCCTTTTTCCAAAAAGGCCCGTATAACGTGATCATACCTTCGGCAACGAACTTGAAAACCAGCGCAAGAACCATGATAGCGCAACACCGTATCATCGCCGCGGCAGGCCTGGGTCTTTCCATCCTGTTCACTTCCTGCGGTGGCGGCCAGGAGATCGGCGATCCAGAGATCACCACCGATACGCTAAGTACCACGCCGCGTGAAACGGAGATCCTCAGCATCGGCGGCCGGCTCTTCAGCATTCCCTCGCCCGTGCAAGGTGCGCTGGCGATCCGGAACGCCGGGCTGCAGTACAAGAAAGACCTCACCACCCCCTTGGATCATGCCGATCGGGCCACCGGAAAGATCGCGCAGGCCACATTGCTCGGCATATATGGCGCCGATCTGGCCTACACTACGGTGCACCAGGACGGGCAGCAGGCCATGGTGACCTTGCAGGTGATCGAAAAACTTGCCAGCGCCCTCGAATTGAGCAATGCGTTCGATCGGAAATTGATGGAGGAATTCCGTACGAACCTGAGCAACGAGGACAGCCTGCTGCGCTTCAGCAGCAAGGCCTTCAGCGCGGCCGATCGTTATCTCAAGACCGATCAGCGGGAGGATGTGAGCACATTGATCCTTACCGGAGGCTGGATCCAATCACTCTACCTCAGCCTCGCCGATCCATCGGCGTTGAGCGATCAGAAGCTCATAGACCGCATTGGCGACCAGAAGGCTTCGCTCGATGCCTTGATCGAACTGCTCACCAACACCGACAGCGATCGCAGCGCCGCCGCGCTGATACAGGCGATGCGCGAACTGCGCACCGAGTATGATGGTGTTGTGCGCACCTACAACTACGAATCCCCGGTGACCGATGCGGCGCGTAAGACCACGTTCATCAACAGCGCAAGCACGGTCTCCATTCCACCAGAGAAGCTCGAGGCCATTCGCGCCCGGGTCGCCACCGTACGTTCATTGATCCTTGCATAGCCCCATGCGTAGCATCATCCTCAGCCTGTCCATCATTGCGGCGGTCTCGGCCAACGCACAGTCGCTTTGCGCCCCGATCGCCGATCGTTGCGAAATGCATATCACCAAGGAATACATCCCGGATGGCCAGTTCTACCGCGCACTTCTGCAGGGAGACGAAGTGGCCGAATTCGGTGTAACGCTTTTCGGTGGCACAACCTATCGCGTTGCGGCATGCAGCGGTGAAAGTGATGGTATCCTCGTGTTCAGCGTTTATGATAAGGACCACACCTTGCTTTTCACGAACAGCGAATACCACAATTCACCCTATTGGGATTTCGTGCTCGCGAGCACCATGGACGTAACGATCGAGGCGACGCTCGATCCCACCATGGCCAACAGCGGCTGTGCCGTAATGCTCATGGGTTTCAAGAAGTGATCCCCACCGCTGGCGCCGATCGCGCCTGTGTTTGAAACAAATGAACGCCCCTCCCGTAAAGAGGGGCGTTCTCATTTCCAAAAACATCGGGGAGCATCGGTATGAGCGAGAAGATCCTGAAGGCCTTATTGCAGCTGTTCGCGATCATTGCGCGCGGCGATGGTGTGGCCGAAGGCGCACGACCGGATAACGCTCCGATCCTGGAAAGATTCCTGCGCAGACAGTTCGATCCAGAGGTTGTGCGTGCGCATATGGAGCGCTACCAGAACTTCGTTCAAGCGTTCCATTCCACCGGCGGGCAGAGCAGGAGCGGACGCAAGCGCACTTCGCTCAACTCGGTGAAGGTGTTGAAGATCTGCACGCAGGTGAATGAAGAGCTCAATCAGCGGCAGAAGTTCATCGTACTCATCAATCTGCTCGAATTCATCCATGCCGGCGGTGATGTGAGCGAACAGGAACTCGATTTCGTTTCCACTGTTGCGGAAACCTTCAACATCGGGATCGATGAATTCATCCGGTGCCGCAGGTTCGTGCTCGATCGGGCGGAACGCGAGGATTCACCGCACCTGCTCTACATCGATCATGAGATCGAGAACGGCTTCAAACACGCGCGTCATCTGCATGCCCACGACCTGGACGGGGTGCTGCGCGTGTTGCACGTGCCCAGTGTGAGCCTTTTCGTGATGCGTTACGAAGGCGATGGCGAAGTACTGTTGAACGGCGTGCGGATCGGCCGCGACAACAACTATGTTCTCAATAACGGCAATAGCATAAGGCCGCCGAAGGGCCACCCGATCTACTACAGTGACATCCTTGGTTCATTCATGGATCGGGGTGGCGGCATACGCACGGTGTTCAAGGCCGAGAAGATCGAGTATGCCTTCCCGAACGGAAGGATCGGTCTTCATGAACTTGATCTTGCAGAAGTCGGTGGAAAGCTGATCGGGGTGATGGGTGGAAGCGGCAGCGGAAAGAGCACGCTGCTCAATGTTCTCAACGGGAATCTGCAACCATCGAAAGGAAAGGTAACGATCAATGGCGTAGACGTTCACTTGGAACGATCGAAGATCCGCGGTGTGATCGGCCACGTGAGCCAGGATGATCTGCTGATCGAAGAGCTCACCGTTTTCCAGAACCTTTTCTACAACGCGAAGCTTTGTTTCGGCGATCTCAACAAGGAGCAGGTGACCGATCGGGTGTTGAAGATGCTTCACACGCTCGGCCTTTACGATACGCGTGATCTGAAAGTGGGAAGTCCGCTGGACAAGACGATCAGCGGTGGCCAGCGGAAGCGGTTGAACATCGCCTTGGAATTGATCCGCGAACCGAGCGTGCTTTTCGTGGATGAACCCACGAGCGGACTTTCATCGCGCGATTCTGAGAACATCATGGATCTGCTGAAGGAGCTTGCGCTGAAGGGCAGGCTCGTCTTCGTGGTGATCCATCAACCTTCCTCTGACATCTTCAAGCTTTTCGATCGGTTGCTGCTGATGGATCAGGAAGGTCATCCGGTCTACTACGGCGATCCGGTGGATGCGGTGGTGTATTTCAAGCGCGTCACCGGCCAGGTGAACAGCGAGATCGGGCAGTGCGGATCGTGCGGCAATGTGAATCCGGAGCAGATCTTCAACATACTCGAAGCGCGGCTGGTGGATGAATACGGCAATGAGACCGATCAGCGGCGGATCAGTCCCGAAGCGTGGAATGAAGTGTTCTGCGCGCAGGATCGTTCGCGCAACGCAAGGGTACCTGATGAGAAGCGGATCCCGAAGAGCACGTTCGCCGTACCCGATCGGATCAGGCAGTTGGAAGTGTATTTCAAGCGCGATCTGCTGAGCAAGCTCGCCAACACGCAGTATGTGTTGATCAACCTGCTCGAAGCGCCAGCGTTGGCCTTCATCATGTCATTCTTCCTGAAGTTCTACCGCACCGATCATGCCGCCGCGGGCGAATACATCTTCCGCGAGAACGACAATATTCCGCAATATCTTTTCATTGCGGTGATCGTCGCATTGTTCCTTGGATTGACAGTAAGCGCCGAGGAGATCATCCGCGATCGGAAGATCCTTCAGCGTGAGAAATTCCTCGATCTGAGCAGATCCAGCTACCTCATGAGCAAGATCGCGATCCTGTTCATGATCTCAGCGATGCAGACATGCCTTTTCGCACTCGTGGGAAATCATGTCCTGGGAATAAAGGACCTTGGTTTCGCGCATTGGCTCCTTCTGTTCAGTACTTCGTGTTTCGCCAATGTCCTTGGCCTGAACGTGAGCGCGAGCTTCAACAGTGCGAAGGTGATCTACATCATGATCCCGGTGCTGATCATTCCGCAGTTATTGTTCAGCGGCATCATCGTGAAATTCGATAAACTCCATCCGTGGTTCGCTTCGGAAAAGAGTGTTCCCTGGATCGGAAATGTGATGGCCTCTCGCTGGGCGTATGAAGGACTGGCCGTAACGCAGTTCATGCAGAATCCTTACGAACGGAATTTCTATGCGTTCGATCAGCGGATGAAGACCGCGAATTGGAAGAAGGACCTGTGGGTGCGCGAACTCCAGAACCTTTCAGGGAACGTGAAGCGTACTTTGCAGGGCCACGACGCGAATGTGGATCTGCAACACGATCTGCAGGTGATCCATGATGAATTGAAGCGTGAGCAGGAGCGTTTGCCCGGTTTCGTGTTCCCGAAACTGGATCAGCTTACACCGTCACAGGCTTCCATGGAATTGATGGAGGATGTGGATGCGAGCCTGCAGGTGCTGGTGGACCATTACCGCCGCGTGTACAGGGAAGCCGAGCAGGGGCGTGAAAAATTGATCGCGCAGATGACGGCCACACCGGTATTGAAGGAACGATATTTCACCCTGCTGGACGGATACCGCAACCAGAGCCTGGCCGAAGTGGTCACCAACAAGAACGATCTGAACGTGATCGTGGAGCACGATGGTGAACTGGTGCAAAAGAGCGATCCGATCTACCTCGAACCGCGCCATGCGGGTTTCCTTGAGGCGCAGTTCTATGCACCGGCGAAATACTTCATGGGTACGCGGATCGATACGCTGTGGGCGAACACGGCCGTGCTCTGGCTCATGTCCATCGTATTCGCGGTAACGCTCTACTTCGAAATATTCCGCCGGCTCATCGAGCGCCTGGCCAGAAGGTAGGTCACACCTCCTCGATCTGGATCATCTTGAAGGGCACGTTGATGATGCCCGCATAATCCTCACCGGCCTCGAGCATATCCTCATCATCGGCCTCGTAGTGCCAGAGCACGGTAACCTCGTGGCCTGCCGCACGGATCGCCTCAAGTTTCTTGAACACATCCAATATGCACTTCGATGAACTGGTGTTGAAGTACTCCAGCTGCACATGCAGCGCGGTCTTCGATGCCGCCGAGCGGCCGTACTTGTCGATCCATTCGATCAAAGGCTTGTAGAAATCGATCGAATTCTCCGGGATGGACCGGCCCTTCAGCTCGAGCAGGCCTGTTTCCGGATCGAAATTCACATGCGGGGTCTTTGGAGTTCCCTCCAATTGGAGCGCGTTCATTTTGGTTCTGTTCTGTTCGAGACGTTCACGTTGAGGCTGAAGAACGCATTGTCCTGATCGTATGGCACGAAACCATATTCGAGCTTGCATCCGCTCTTGCGCGCGATGTCTATCATCCCGAGGCCGCCACCGCCTTTTGCGGAAAAACCGCCTTCGGCGAGCTTCTCCTTGTAGAAGTCGCGCAGGCCTTCGGCGTTCAGCGAATTGATCTTGTCCAGGTGGTTCTTCAACTTCTCAACATCGTTCCCGGCCATGAAATTACCAGTTACGATCGAATATCCGGTATCGGCCTGTGCGATCATCACCACGCCATGTGGTTCACCTTCGGTGGAAGTGTGTTCCGGATCAATGCGAAGCACCTGTGTATTATGGTGATAGAGGTTCTGGAGGCATTCCATCACCACATTGAACACGCGTTTGCGCGCCTTGGCATCGGGCTCAAGCCCGCCCATCTTTCGCTCCACGGCCTCCAGCAATGCGCTCACCAGCTCGGGGGTGAGGTTCCCCTTGAAAGAGAACATCACGCGGTGACGTTCCATTTCATCGTATAGGTCGTGGATGCGGTCCAACATTGTCGATCACTTTAAGCCGTCGCAACAAAAGAAAAGGAATGAATATCCCAAAAGATCGTTTTCGAAATGAGTTTTCCACTTAATTGTCAACCTCCCGCCCCTGCGAAGCTTACTTTCGCCGCCGCTCATGGGTTGGTACAAGCATTGGTTCGGCACGCCATGGTACGCCCTTCTCTACGGACATCGTGATGAGAATGAGGCGCGTACGTGGGTCGCAACGC
>JAEZDL010000235.1 GCA_023418095.1 Bacteroidota bacterium | reverse complement strand
TGGAAAGGGTCGATAATTGGGCTGTCCTTTTCCAGGATATCACCTTCAGTGCCTTTTACAGCACGGACTTCAACCGCACCCGCCAGACCATCGAACCGATCGCGGCAAGTAATGATCAGGAAGTGATCCTCTACGATCCTGCGAACTTTTCACTGGCCGATGTGGTGCAGGACCATACAGGCGGGAATGTGCTCACCGTGGGGCACAGCAACACCATTCCACCGCTGATCAATGCCTATCTGGGATCAGCGGTGTATCCGAACATGACCGAGACCGAGTATGGCAACTTGTATAAGATCACCGTGCTGGATGGTGAGGTATCGCATGAGATGACGGTGCATGAGTGAGAGCTATACCAAGAATTCCCGTTTGAAAACGTCCGGTTTGATGATCCGCGTTCCGCCATACTTCTCCAAGCCCAACATGTCAGTATCACCGGTGATCAGTAGATCGGCCTTCGCGGCTTTGGCGAGGGCAAGGAGATAATCGTCCTTGGGATCAAGGCTGATGGGCCGGACCTGAAAGTCTGTTCTGACGAGCTTCGAACGCTTCCTTGATGCGAAGCAAAGCACGTTCAGCTTCCGCCAGGCTGAAATACCAGCTGAACTGCGGACGCATCAACGGCCCCATCAAGGGTTTACAGGAAAGGAATTACGCATTCTTATTTGATTGGGTTGAACCGTACATTCGGCCCGAAACGGACCATACCTGATGAAACAACATTCGATCGTAATTCTCCTGTTCCTTTCATCCATTATCACCACTGCGCAAAGCTTTCTGGATCCAACCTTCGGCACCGGAGGTTATGTGACACTTGATATCGATGGTTCTTTCGATCAGTTCACGGACATGGTGGTGCAACCAGATGGCAAGATCGTGGCCGTGGGACATGCCAACCTCTCCGAATTGAACTCGCTGATCGCACGCTTCCATTCCAATGGCGAGTTGGACGTTTCGTTCAACGGCACCGGCTGGGCGATCAACCCGGTGCCCACCTGGGAAGGTCCGGGGGATTACGTGGGCGTGGCATTGCAGGCCGACGGGAAGCTCATTTGCGTAGGTCGCATGCGCACGGCGCTGAACGAACCCACCAACATCCTGGTGACGCGGTACCTCACGGATGGTACCTTGGACCCTGACTTTGGCACGGGCGGCTACCTCCTGCTACCTCCGCCCAACGACGGCATCTGGCGGGCACGCGATGTGTTGATCACACCGGAGGGGAAGATCCTGATCTGTGGCTTCGCTGAGATCGACCCGGACAACGACAATGACCTGCTGGTGATCCAGCTCCAGGCCAACGGCACGTACGATACCGCCTTCGGCATCGGCGGTGTGGTGGTCGTCCACCCCGGTGATCCGCAATGGGACTTCGAGGCCTATGACATGGCCCTGCAGAGCGATGGCCGCATCGTGCTCGCCACTGAAGGCCGGGTGGATGATCCGGACTTCGTGCCCATTTGGGGCTGCCGCCTGATGCCCGATGGCGCGCTGGACCTCAGTTTCGGCGACAATGGCCTCGTGATCAACAGTCTCGAAGGATACGCTGCCGAGAACGTGGTCATCGGTCCCAACGACGAAGTCTTCCTTGCGGGTTACGGCAACGTGCTTGGGAACTCCATGGACATGGTAACCATGCGGCTGGATGCCAACGGCCAGGACGCGGTGGACTCCTACTACGAATGCGCCTCCGATGAGACCTTGACCTCACAGGGTGCCTGGTTCCAGGCTGATGGCGGCGTCATCACACTGGGCCTGACCGACGGCGATGCCTACCTCATGCGCTGGCTTCCGGACGGTACCATGGACCCTACCTTCGGGAACAATGGATTTGTCACCGAGACCACGATCCACATCGACCCGCTCAATTTTTCCGGCGAGCTCTGGGTGGAGGATGATGGTCGCATGCTGGTGTGCGCACGCAGTAGCGTAGTGCCCGGCAATGGGGGGGACGCCATCCTCATGGCCTTTTACCCGTCAGCGGTGGGGATCGCGGAAACCGGATCGTACGCTACTGTGCAGGTAGCACCGGTGCCGGCCAGCGATCGCATCATCCTCACAGCAGATCCATCACTTATCGGTGGAACGGTGATGTTGGAACTCATCAACGCCAATGGAGCGATGGTATACTCGCAGAGCATAGCGGTACTTGCACAACATACCACCATCGCCATCCCCGAGAACATCAGCAATGGTGCGTACACGTTACTGCTTCGATCGAGTGCAGGGACTTCGCGACCGGCGCGTGTGATCTTGCAGCGTTGATCGCAGGCCCACCGATCGCCCTCCGTAGAACGGATCTCAACGTTTCCAGCCCGCAGCAGATCATGCGATATTTGTACGCATACATCCTCTCCATCATGAAAAAGTACATCCTACCTATTGCTGCCCTTTCGATCATCGGTCTCGCTTCCTGTGCCGAGAACGACCCACCTCCGGTAGAGAAGGAAACGACCATCATCAAGGAAGAAGTTCCCGTGAGGGAGGAAGTTCGTGTTGAGGAGGAACCCGGCACCCGCATCCAGGTGGGTGATTCAGGTATCGAAGTGGAAAGCAAGGATATCGATGTGGATGTGAATACGGCAGAGCCGAAGAAGTGATCGTGCTACGCGGGTACGCGTGGAGTGAGGCCAACTTCCGATCCAGGTAGATCTTGTCCTACTTTGGTCCAGCGCTTCAATGATCTGGCGATCAATGGAGTTGACCCCGATCCATGCAATTACAGAAGGACCAGCATGGAATGAAGAGGCATTACTTCTTTATTGCGAGCATCATCCTTTTGATCCTTTCGTTGCTGGCCTTTTCGGACAATCTGTTCACCGATGTAGGGCAGGAAAGCAATATCGACCCGAAGTTCATAATCCATGGCATTTTCTTTCTTGCCTGGTTCGTAATTCTGGTAACGCAATCCCACCTCATAAGGGCACGCGATCATCGTGCGCACATGAAGTGGGGTTTGTGGGGCATGGCCATTGCGATCGGAGTAATACTGAGCACTTTCTATGTCTTCTATGCTGTGTACGAAGGCTGGGAGGCGATGCCAGGACATGTAAGGGCCAACAGGATCTTCACTGCTTCGTTCGCCATATTGGTCTTCATGGCTTATAAAAAGAGGAGGATCCCTCAATTACACAAACGATATCTATATGTCGGAACGCTATATGTGCTGGGCCCGATCATTGGGCGCGTTGCTGAAAAGCTTGGGGATGGCAGTGATATGAGCTTCATACTCTTTGAGATCGTCATTTGGAATTTGGCCTTCTTTTCCTTGTTCGCATATGATCGGATCACCACCCGAAAGATTCACCGCATCAGCTGGATCGGAGCACTTTGGTTCTATGTTGTCTGGACGTATTCCTTTATGGTGTGATCTGCGTAGTACCGATCAGCAGATAAGTTCGTCCGCGTTGAATGGCCGTGCTCTTTTGAGTGGACATTTACGTTAAACGTAAGTTTGGGGTTGAGAGTAAATAAGGGAGTAAGAACCGAAGAGGTGATCCTTAGCTGGGCTTGGAAGTGCTTACCTAACGCACCACTACAGGCACCTCCCGACCGATCAGAAAATCCAGCTCCCGGATGTCCCTTCCGGTGATGCTTTCCTGCGTAATGATGTAGCGTCCGGGCGCTAGTTGCGGCATCTTGAACGGACGCGCCTGCTCCTGCCAAGCATCCGTCGCCGCATCCACATCGGTGCGCAATGCAAAACTGAAACGGATCTCCTTGTCGCCATTGGGCCGATCGATGATGGTGTGCGAAGAGACGTAAGGTGCACCCGAACCGATCCAACGCAATTGGATCGAGAGCGTATCCTGTTGACGAGGATTCACGGGCGAGAGATGCACTTCCAATCCTGCGACATTACCAGCGATGATCGTATCGCGCTTCACTTCATTGTCGATCACCAAGTTGCCTTGCGGCCGATGAAAACTTGTCGGCACGAAATCGAAGTCCATCAGATCGACCAATGGCCCGAAAGGAACGCGCACTTTCATCACCGTGTTCAATTGACCATACCACTCGCGGGCTTCCAGTTCCAATGTGATGCGATCGACTCCTTCCCTTTTCTCCGAAGGGCATTGCATCCGGGCCGTGATCTCACCGGTCGATCGGTCCAATTGTACAGGCACAGTATTATCATCGCAACGCGGGATCAGATCGAAGTAGGGATTGTTCGGCGCGATCGCCGCGAGATTGGTGATCCGGCCACGCAGGTCTACCACGCGTTTCAGATCGGTGACCATGAATTCGCCAGGTTGAAAGTCGATCCAAAGTCCGAAGATGCCATAGCGATCACCTGCTCCAGCTTTCGCACGCGGTGGAAATCCGATCCGCATCACCTGGGTCTGATATTCGATCTGAAGCCAGAGCGTATCTGTATGATACCGATCGATCCCACGCCTGGTCGGGAATCGAACGAACGCCCGATCGGTATTCACGATGATCCCCGGGCGCACGACCTCCCCATCTGCGCGGAAGACGATATCCTTCCGAGCCACCAGGCTATCGCCTGGCATATGCTGGCCGTACAGGTAGAAGACGAAGTCAGGCTGTAGCGCTTTGAACAGCGGTTGTGCCTTCAACGACGATCCGCAGAGACCGAGAATGAAGAGAATTGAAAAACGCATGTGATCCGGATCTCGAAAGTTGATCTACTATTCAACGCTTCAGAACATGCTGATCCGATAGGTACGCTCCCCGTTCTTGAACAGGTATCCATTGTCCTTCGTCTTCTCCTTCAGCTCTTCTTCATCACTGAAAAGCTGCGTGAAATAGGCCTGCAGCTGCGCGTCGGTCATGGTCACTGTCGCCCCGTTATTCAGCGCTTCAGCGATGTACGCTTCGATCAATTGCGGATAGGCTTGCTCGAACAACGCAGCGTTCGCGAACACATCGCAACCGATCACCCGATCGCCGCTCACCGCGATCACACCCACCGTTCCCGGACGCGCTGCCGGCAGACCCATCAATTTCTGGCGATACGCCTTTTGTTCGGCCTGATATGCCGGGTCGTTCACCATGCTCACGTAACTGCCGGTGGGCGCTTCCGCCTTCGCTCTACTCACGTTCACAGCCACCTTCTCCCACACATCACTCTGATCCTTGTTCACTGCCGCGGCTTTCCGCACGTTCTGTGATACCACGCCAGCTGTCCCTTTGAACTGTTGTCCATCGCCGTTCTCGCTCCAGCGACCTTGCTCCACGCAAAAAGCACCGATGTCCATGGTGGCACCCGGCGGTACCAACAGATCCTGGGCGAGCATGCGATCCTGCTGCCCGCCGACCACCACTTCACCCTGCATCAGGTAGATCGTATCCTTTGAAGTGTTCTGCACTTGCAACGTATTCACGGTGGCGCCCTGCTGATGCTCCTTCACTTTCAACCGGCCATCGGCGAGCGCCTTGTTCATCGGCACTGTTCTTTCCACCTGCCTATGTGCCTGCACGAAAACCTCATTGGCGACGATCGGATAAAGCCGCAGCTTATCGCACGTGAATTTTTCCTGAACCGAAGCATCGATCGCCGGGGACAGGTTCTCGGTATTGTACTGTGCGATGGATGCAGTAGCGGTGAACAAGCAGAAAAGGATGATGTGTCTCATGATCGATGAACGGATCTGGTGAACTTTGAATTGCAGTACACCTCAGAACGGGATCGGTTCGATCAGGGAATGGATAGATCGCTACGGACATCGATCGAAGCAGCGATAACATCGGTGCTGACGTCTTATGATCGAAACCCATACTCCATGATAAAATATTCTACCTTTTGCTTATTGCTGATCACACATTTCGCAAAGGCGCAATCCTACCCTTTCCCGGACAGTGGCGCCGTGTGGGTGCAGACCTTCTCCATGATGACCTCGCCCCCTCCGATCCCTGAATTCGAAGTACAGGCCGTAGCGAACATCGCAGTGAACGGCGAGGACACATTGATCAATGGGATCGCGTACGTGAAGGTGATGGACATCGTAGATGGGACATACTATGGGGCGGTTCGCGATAACAATGGCGTGGTGCTGCATGTGCCGGTTGATCCCATCCAGGAATTCGTGCTGTATGATTTCACCGCGACCGCTGGTACCGTGATCGAAGATGTGATCTTCTACCCCGGATTTCCGATCGATTGGGGCGCTCCGACCGTGATGGATGTTGAGGTCAGCCAGGTATCCAATTGGCCGATCTTCGGAAACCGTAAGGTGTGCGATCTGGCCGGTGGAGCGATCTGGATCGAGGGCATCGGCAACCAATGGGGCCTGTTCACCGAACCTTGGATAAACGTTTCCAACTACATGCTCCGGCTTGAATGCTCGAGCCATCTCGATACCATCCGCTATTCCTCAATGGACGAGCAATTGATCGGCACGGTGGGTACTTGCCAGCAGATCATCATGGGCATTGAGGATCGCGAACCGACTGGCCTTTCGATCCATCCGAATCCCACTACCGGGATGATCTTCATCGACGGCCTGATCGGACCGATCGGCGTGGAAGTGCTGGATCTTTCAGGGAAGATCGTTCAGAACGCAAGGTCTATCAATGGAATGATCGATGTTACATCTGTTGGAAGCGGCATGTACTTGCTTCGGATCGGATATCCGGATAAAAAGAAAGTCCAGCGGTTCGTGAAGCAATGATCACAGCTTCCGGAAAGCTATCTGCTCGATCTTGTGCGATGGCAGGAAGAAAACATCCAGTTGAAAGGCATCATCGCCCTTTTCGAACTTCAGGGATGCGATCCCATCCTGCATTCCCATGATGCCTACATAATGCGCACCTGATAATTCCTCGATCAGCACCGGCATGTTGCGCATGATCGTTGCCGGATCTCTTTTCGCGAGAATAGCAGGATCATAGGTGCTGGCGATCGCATTTTCGATCCGATCGGATCTTCCCGACTCCAATGCGATGGTGATGGTTCCGATCACAGCGAACCTGGTTGGATCGATGTGTATCAGTTCACCCGTATCATCTGATCGTGCATCATCGCCATAGACCGGATGATCTTCTGGCTTCGCAATGACCCATCTGATCCATTCCAAGTGTGCCGGCACTTTCACGAAAAGCTCGATCGTGCCGTAACTTGCGATGCCTTCGCTTCCCGATCGTGCCATGGAACTGACTCCTGCAACAAATGATCGGCCTTCACGCTCGATGAACGCAGGGCCTCCACTATCGCCGGGTCCGCTCACTCCTTCGAGTTCCGTGGCACCAGGTCCCGGCGGATCATGATCGAAGAAGATGTGCGTTGCATTCGTAGAATCGATGATGTTGGTGTAAGCCCGAAGTTTTCCATCGCGGATCCAGGTCCCATCCGTATTGCGATGATCGCCATGCCCGGCGATGATGATCTTCTCCCCTGCCCTGATCTCATCCGTGACCAGCTGCATCGGAGAAACATCCTTCACCGGACGTTCCAATTGCAGCAAGGCTATATCGTGGTCACTCATGTGGACATGTTTCGGATGAAGGAAGATCCTTTGCACCGCAATCTTCTCACCATTTCCGAACACCACGTTCAGGTCACCGCCAGTGCGTTCATGCATTCCTTCCGCCACATGCGCCGCGGTCAATACCCAATCCTTCGCGATCAGCGTACCTCCTCCCCCGCCGATCTCTCCCACTTTGCATACGGCGGTGAAGCGTTCGCCGATCTTCAGTGGATCGGCAGGCTTCGGTTCATCCTTCTGGCAACCCGTAGGCATGGAGAACACCACGGCCATTGCGAACATCAAAATGCTATTCATGGCAGTTGGAGATGATCTTGTCCATCGTCTGCATCATCGCCTGGATCTCCGCTTTCCCTATCCCTTTCAGCGCTTGTTCGCGGTATTCGTTCACCACTGGCGCCAGGATCGACAATTGCTTCACCCCTTTCCGCGTCAGTTTCAGGCTCACGCTCCGGCGGTCGTCGCCGGGGGTGCGGGTGATCATCTCCGCTTCAACCAGCAGATCGATCGTGCGTGCGATCGATGCCTTGTCCTTGAACACTTTTCCGGCCAGCGCCTGCTGTTGCATTCCCGGCTCTGTCGCAACAACGTTCAGGATGAGCCATTGGTCCACCGTCAGGGTCGATCCGGCCGCGATCAGCCTGCGCTGTGCGAACTGTCTGTAGGTCTTGATCACGCGCTCGATCATGTAGAACGGGACCTTCGCGATATCGTTCGTATCACCCATTGGCGATACAATGATACATCAACTGTTGATATATCATCAATAAATGATCTCGAATTATTGCACTTCCAACGAACTCTTTCAGGGGACCGGGGTCCGCGGGGCCGCTTAGGCCTCCCGCTTCAACATCGCCTCCAGACCATACATCATCGCCCAGGCAAGCAGAAGCAGTCCAGTAAAGAGCCACCAGGTGTTACCGAAATCGATCGCAGCGATCAATTGAAGTCCGGTGGTGTGACCGATGATGTGAGCCACGCTCCAGCTGATCGTGAGCAAGGCCATGTAGGCGCCCGGCTTTCCACGGTCCGATCGGTCGTACGCGAAACGATTGAAGAACGGGAAATTCAACATCTCACCGAAGGTCATCAGCAACATGCCGATCCACAGGAACGCGATGTTCGGGAACAGCACCAGCACCGCGAAACTTCCGGCGATCAGCAATATGCTCAGGCGCAGGATCGCCATCAACCGGAAACAGCGCACTTCGCAATACTTCACCAGCGGCATCTCGATCAGGAAGATCAGGAGCCCGTTCGCGCCGAGCAGGATACCGATGTATTCCTCGCTCAATCCGTGCACTTCATTGTAGAACAGCGGCATCGAACTGAAGTATTGCAGGAACGCGATCCCGATCAATGTCGTGATCAGCAGCGAGAAGAGATATGGCTTGTCCCGATACGGCGATCCATTGGCTGTCGATCGGGCCGATCCATCATCCTTGATCGCCTTCCTCCGCCGAAGCCCGATCAATAGGATCGCGGCAGCCGCCAGACAGGTAACCGCATCGATCCAGAATAGGCCGGAATAATCCCACTTGGCGATGATGAAACCACCGATCGCGGGGCCCAGACTGAATCCAAGGTTGATCGCAAGGCGGATCAGGGTAACTGCACGCGTCCGATTCTCCGGCCGTGCGTAACTGCGCAGCGCCACGAACATCGCCGGCCGGAACGCGTCGCTCAGCACCATCAGGAGGAACACACCGATGCCGAACGGCCAGAACCCGCGCAGCTGGCCGAGCCCGATGAACGCGAGACCGGAAGTGACCAACGCGCCCACCATCACATCATAGAAACCGAGCTTATCGCTGAGCTTTCCGCCGATCCACGAACCGATCACGGATCCAGCGCCGAAACAGCTCATGATCCAGCCCACTTCTGCCAGCGAAAGCCCCATATCCTTCGTGAGGTAGAGCGACAGGAACGGCACCACCATGGTACCCGCTCGGTTCACGAAGGTGACCAGTGTGAGCAGCCAAACCTCGCGGCTGAAACCGGCGAAGGAACTGATGTAGAAACGGTATGCCTGCGCCAGCGCGTTCACGGCGCGAACGTAGTGCGATCACTTCCAATGCTGGTGGAAGCCACGATCCATTTTACATGCTTATCCCATCGCTCGTTCGGAATTAGATCTCGCTGATCGGAATTTTCTTATTCGAAATTTTCCATGCTGACGATCATTCAACCGATGCCGTATTTCATTCCACCGGTACCTGCTGAGTATTAACACCTTCAAGATGCATATGCTCACCTTCGGCATTATATCGTTCCATCATGACAATGAACAAATACGTTTTTCAATATCATTTCAGAACATGGATCCATTCGCTTCACCGATCGGGATCACTTGTGTTCGCATCGATCCTTTCAACGGCGCTCCTGGGCCAGACGATAACGGCTGAACCACGGTGGATCAGTTATCACGGCGGCACTGAGGATGACGAGGTCTGCAGCATGGCCACCGATGAGTTCGGTCATGTATACGTTACAGGCCGCACTACCTCCGGCATGTTGCTGGGCAACGATACCACGGATCAAAGCGGACTTACGCATCAGGCTGAATTCGGTGGTGGTGGTTCCGATGCGTTCCTTGCCAAGATCGCACCGCACGGATCGGTCCTTTGGTGTACCTACTTCGGCGGTGCGGGGAATGATGCCGGGGTGCAAGTGGTGATCACCGGAATGGATGGCGTTTTCATCATCGGGAACACAACATCGGCGGAAGCGATCGCCACGGATACGCTCTCCTTTCAGAACACGATCGGCGGTGGCAGCGACATTTTCATCGCAAGGTTCACAGAATTCGGACTGCTCACAGGCGCCACTTATTTCGGTGGGATCGGTGATGAGTTCGCTGCAGGCGGGGCCCTCGATGTGCATGGC
>JAEZDL010000196.1 GCA_023418095.1 Bacteroidota bacterium | reverse complement strand
CCTGGTGCGGGTGCTTGCGGCCGCCCTGCGGCGGGACGTTGGCGACCGTCCCCTCGAGGATCTTGAGCAGCGCCTGCTGGACGCCCTCGCCCGAGACGTCGCGGGTGATCGAGGGGTTCTCGTCCTTGCGGCAGATCTTGTCGACTTCGTCGATGTAGATGATCCCCTGCTGCGCCTTCTCGATGTCGCCGTTGGCGGCCTGCAGCAGCTTGAGGATGATGTTCTCGACGTCCTCGCCGACGTAGCCGGCCTCGGTGAGCGTCGTCGCGTCGACGATGGTGAACGGCACCGACAGCAGCTTGGCGAGCGTCTGCGCGAGCAGCGTCTTGCCGGTGCCGGTCGGCCCGATCAGCAGGATGTTCGACTTGTTGAGCTCGACCTCGTTGCGGGTCTTCGACTGCTTCTGGATCTCGCTCCGCTTGTAGTGGTTGTAGACGGCGACGGCGAGCTTCTTCTTCGTCTGCTCCTGGCCGAAGACGTACTCGTCCAGGAACTTCTTGATCTCCTGGGGCACCGGCAGCGCCGAGCGCGTGCCGTCCGGGCGCTGGAAGCGGTTGTCGTCGGCGATGATGTCGTTGCAGACCTCGACGCACTCGTCGCAGATGAACACCGTGGGCCCGGCAATGAGCTTCCGGACGTCGTTCTGGTCCTTGTTGCAGAACGAGCAGCGGAGCACTTCGTTCTCGCCGTTCTTCTTCACCATGTGTGACCTGCGTCGGAGGCGTCGGACGGTCGCGCGAGCGGCGGCGGGGCGGCATCCGGGGCGTGGCCCGGATAACCCGGCACGGGCCTAGGTTCGCTTGCGGATGACGTCATCGATAATACCGTATTCCTTGCCCTGGTCCGGTCCCATGATGTAGTCGCGCTCCGTGTCGTCCTGGATGCGCTTGATCGGCTGCCCGGTGTGCTGCGCGAGGATTTCGTTGAGGCGCTCGCGCATGCGCAGGATTTCCTTGGCGTGGATGTCGATGTCGGTCGCCTGGCCCCCGAGGCCGGACATCCACGGCTGGTGGATGAGGTTGCGGGAGTTGGGCAGCTAGTAGCGCTTGCCCTTGGTGCCCGCCGCCAGCAGGACGGCGGCGATCGAGGCGGCCTGGCCGACGCAGTAGGTGGCCACGTCCGGCTTGATGTACTGCATCGTGTCGTAGATCGCCAGCCCCGCCGTGATGGCCCCGCCCGGGCTGTTGATGTAGAGCAGGATGTCGCGATCCGGGTCGTCGGCCTCGAGGAACAGCATCTGCGCGATCACCAGGTTGGCGATCTGGTCGTCCACCGGCGCGCCGATGAAGATGCCGCTGTCCTTCAGCAGCCGCGAGTAGATGTCGTAGGCGCGTTCCCCGCGGTTGGTCTGCTCGACCACCATCGGGATCAGTTGATTGCGGGGCGTATACATGGGCGTGACCCGGACGGGAAAAGCCTGGGAAAACCTGCGGGGCTAGACGTTCAGCACTGTAGCACGCGACAACGCGTAATCAATCGTCTTCTCCCGGCGCAACCCGGTGAAGATCCGGCCGATCGCGCGGTCCTTCTCGAGGCGCTTGCGCACGGTGGCGGGGTTCTGCCCGTGCTGCTCGGCGAGGCGCGTGATCTCGGCGTCCACTTCCTCGGCGCTCACCGCGATCTGCTCCCGGCGGGCGAGCTCGTCGAGCACCAGCGCGCACTTCACGGTCTCGACCGCCGCCTCGCGCTGGCCCTCGCGCAGCTTGTCCCAGTCGAGCGACATCTGCCGGGGATCCATGCCCTGGTGCGCGAGCTGGTGGACGAACTCCTCGAGGCGGCGCTCCACCTCCCGCGCGACGAGGGACTCCGGCGCGTCGCCCTCGACGCGGCGGGCGAGCTGGCGCAGCAGGTCCTGGCGCACCTCGCGATCCTGGTTCCGTTCCGCTTCGCGCGTCAGGCGCTCCTGCACGAACTGGCGCAGGGCGTCGAGCGAGTCGTACCCGAGGTCCTTGGCGAACTCGTCGTCGAGCGCCGGCAGCACCTTCGACTTCACGCCGGTGACGGTCAGCGCGTACTGGACGCTGGCGCCGGCCAGCGATTCCACCGGGTAGTCGGCGGGGAAGGCGATCGAGAAGGTCTTCTGGTCGCCGGCGGCGAGCCCCGTCACCTCGGCGTCGAACCCCGGCGGGTTCCCTTCGGCGCCGATCTCGATGCTGACGCCCTGGAGCTCTTCGGGGTCGACCGCCTCTTCGCCGTCCTTGGCCAGCTTGCGCCGCGTCATGTCGGCGACCACCGTCTCGCCGTGCTGGGCGCCGCGGCCCTCGACCGGCTCGTAGCGGGCGCGGCCGGAGCGGAGCCGCTCGACCGTCGACGTCACCTCGTCGTCCGCGACCGACACCGGCGGCTTGCGCAGCTGGATCTGATCGAGCGGTCCGGGATCGACGGGCGGGGCGGTGGCCACGGCGGCCGTGAACTTCAGCGGCTGGTGCTCGTCGATGCTGACGTCCTTGACGCTCGGCGTGTCGACCGGCTCCACGCCGCGCTCCCGCAGCACGTCGTCCACGGCTCGCGGGATGAGGTCCTCGGCGACGTCCTGCAGGATCTGGGGCATGAAGCGCTGCCGCACGACCTTGGCCGGCACCTTGCCCGGCCTGAACCCCGGCAGCTTCAGCGTCCGCGCGTAGCCGCTGGTGACCCGCTGGATCTGCTGCTCGACGACCTCGCTCGGAATTTCGACGACGAGGGACTTCTCGGTGACGCTGACGTCCGTGTACTCGACCTTCATGGGGTGTATCGGTCCAATGAGCGGATCCTTAAGGGGGTGGGG
>JAEZDL010000076.1 GCA_023418095.1 Bacteroidota bacterium | reverse complement strand
TTGCGGTGTTCCAGCGCGACCAGGCTTTGCGGCACGTGAAGGCCGTTCGGCGTGCAGATCGAGACCACATCGATCCGGGCATCGTGCTGCGCGAGCATTTCCTCCAGATCGTTGTGGAAGGGAACATCCAAGTGATCGATGCCAAGCTCCTTCCGATCGCGCTGATCGCAGATCGCGATAAGTTCCGCCTCCGGGTGGCGCGAAACCATTTCGGCATGCCGCTTCCCGATATGTCCGCAACCAACGATCGCGAACCCGATCCTTCCTTCCGATCGCAGCTGGCTCATTTTATCCGTTCCACCTTGCCGTTCCGCAGTGAATACCGCTGGCCGCTTTCCGGGCATTCGGCTTCACCGGCATCGTTGAATTTCAACTTGTGACCGTACTCGCTCATCCAGCCGGTCTGCCGCGCGGGATTGCCCACCACAAGAGCAAAATCCGGCACTTCCTTGGTCACCACCGCGCCCGCGCCGATGAACGCATAGCGGCCGATATCATGCCCGCACACAATGGTCGCGTTCGCGCCGATCGAAGCTCCTTTTTTCACAAGCGTGCGAAGGTACTGATCCCGCCGCGCCACCGCGCTGCGTGGGTTGATCACGTTGGTGAACACCATGCTGGGTCCCAGGAACACATCATCCTCACACTCCACGCCGGTATAAATGCTCACGTTGTTCTGCACCTTCACGTTGCGGCCCAGCTTCACGCCGGGGCTCACCACCACGTTCTGCCCGATGTTGCAGTCCTCGCCGATCGTGCAGCCGGGCATGATGTGGCTGAAATGCCAGATGCGCGTGCCCCGGCCGATCGTGCAGCCTTCGTCGATCACGGCCGTGGGATGTGCGGTATACTCGCTCATTCGGGGCTGCGAAGGTATCGAAAGCCTACCTTCAGGCAGCGATCGGGCCGATCGCCTTGTCTTGAACCGAATCCGATTTCGATCAACATGGAAATACGATCACTCCTTCTGGCCGCTCAACTTCTTATTTGCTGCAGCTTGATCGCGCAGAGCTGGTGCCCGCCAGGGGCGACGTGGGTTTACGATACCGGAAATCCATGGTTTGCAGGTCAAACCAAATTTGAATACGCTGGAGATACCGCCATCGATGGCTATCAAGTTCAGCGTATCCAACGAACCATGCAGATGTATTGGCAGGATTCACTCATGGAATCCGGACCTATGCATGTTTTTACAAGATCCGATGGCAATATCGTATGGGATTGGAACGAATTGGAGTGGGATACGCTTTTCTGGTTCAGCGCTATTCCTGGTGATTCATGGCAACCATTCTGGTCGTTTCAGGAACAATGTCCGGATCACGCATTGCATGTTGTGGACACGAATACTGTGATCGTAGATGGCATCTCATTGAGACAGGTTTGGGTCGAGCAGCGTTACAACGATGAACCGACGGGAAGTCCTATACCTTTTACCGAAAGGATCGGTGGCGGCTCATGGGGGCATATATTCCCAGGACTTGCACCTTGCGGGGCCATTTATGAATGCTATTGCACCTTCTCTTGTTATCGAGACGATGTTATCAATGCGGATGGCAATTGCGATCTAACGCTTTCGATCGATCATGAAGATCATCGGTCAATGGCGATTCACCCAAATCCCGGATCCGATTTCATCCAACTCCCCATCCTCCACGATAGGCCTGCACAACTGCGAATGATGGATCCGCAAGGACGCGTGGTGTTTGAATCGCAAAACGTAACGGACCAACAACCGATCGACGTGAGCGAGCTCCGATCGGGGATCTACCTGATCGAGATCAAACACAGGATCGGCGGGCGACAGGTGTTGCGTTGGGTGAAGGAGTGATCGGAGAACCGGGCTCATTATTCGATCGGTATATTTTTGGGCGTGCCGGCGCTCAAAAGCAGCGCCGTCGGGCTATCCGCAGTAGACCTCGTTGCGCTGCGGGCTACTTGCTTCTATCCCTCACGCGGGCATCCGATCTGACCAGAAGCCATTATCTTTGGTAAGCAATGAAGATCGTTGTTGAAGTAAAGGAGAATAAAGTGGAGTTCCTTTTGGAACTCTTACGGAATCTGCCTTTTGTAAAATCCACCTCAATACAGGAAGAGAAGGAGATCGTATTGAAGAGTGTCCGGACTGCAGTGGATCAAATGAAGCAGGTTGACGAGGGTAAGCTGAAAGGCCGCCCGGTGCAAAAACTTCTGGATGACCTTTGAGATCCGAACTCTTCCAGAATTCGATCAGCAAGCCAAGTCTCTGGCGAAAAAATATCCCTCATTAAAACAGGACCTTCAGCATTTGGTCGAAAGTCTTTTGCAGGAGCCACACCAGGGAATAGGGCTTGGGAAGAACTGCTACAAGGTCCGGATCAGGATCACATCGAAGGGAAGAGGAAAATCGGCGGGCGCACGAGTGATCACATGTATCCGTGTTGTTGAAGATGTGATCTGGCTGCTCACGATCTACGACAAGTCTGACAGATCAACGATCACCGATAAGGAGCTTTCGGCTCTAGTGAACAAGATCCAATGAAATTAGGAAGTTCTCTGGCCAAGCCCCCTACTTCCGCACGTACCCCTCGAACGTATTGTGCTCCTTTTGGTACAGCTCGTCTTCGCTCAGGCTCTTGAAGTAATCGTACGTGATCTTCAAGCCTTCGGCGCGGCCCACCTTCGGCTCCCAATCCAGGATCTTCCGGGCCAGCGTGATGTCCGGCTGGCGCTGCATAGGATCGTCCTGCGGTAGCGGTTTGTAGATCACTTTCTGGCTGGTACCGGTGAGTTTGATGATCTCTTCGGCGAACTGCGAAATAGTGATCTCAGCCGGGTTACCCACGTTCACCGGACCTGCATAATCGCTCTTCAGCAAGCGGTAGATCCCTTCGATCAGATCATCCACGTAACAGAAGCTGCGTGTCTGGCTGCCATCACCGAAAACGGTGAGGTCCTCGCCGCGTAACGCCTGGCCAATGAACGCCGGCAACACGCGGCCATCGTTCAAACGCATCCGAGGACCGTACGTATTGAAGATCCGTACGATCCGTGTTTCCAGTCCATGGTACGTGTGGTACGCCATGGTGATTGCTTCCTGGAAACGTTTGGCTTCATCATACACCCCGCGCGGACCGATCGGGTTCACGTGGCCCCAGTAATCCTCCGTTTGCGGGTGCACCTGTGGATCGCCGTACACTTCGCTGGTGCTCGCCACCAGGATCCGCGCGCCTTTCGCTTTGGCCAATCCGAGCAGGTTGTGTGTTCCCAACGAGCTCACCTTCAGCGTCTGGATCGGGATCTTCAGGTAATCGATCGGGCTGGCCGGGCTGGCGAAATGCAGGATGTATTTCAACGGCCCCGGCACATGCACGTACTTGCTTACATCATGGTGATAGAACTCGAAATCCTCCCGCTTGAAGAGGTGTTCGATGTTCTTCAACCGCCCGGTGATCAGGTTGTCCATCGCGATCACGTAGTAGCCTTCCTTCAGGAAGCGATCGCATAAATGGGAACCCAGGAATCCGGCGGCGCCGGTGATGAGAACGCGTTCTTTGGTCATGATCAGAAGATCAGATGATCAGATAATGTAAAATGCGCGATCCTGATCATCTGATCGACCGATCATCTGATCATCTGATCGCATCAAGCTTTCACCTTTTCGCGCACAGGAGCGTTCACCACTTGCCGGCCCACGCTCACGTAGTGGAAACCGGCCTTTTCCATCTCATCGAGATCGTAGAGATTACGTCCATCGAAGATGGTCTTGGTCTTCAGGCTTTCCTTCACGCGATCGAGATCAGGTGTGCGGAACAGCGACCATTCGGTAGCGATGATGAGTGCGTCGGCATCCTTCAACGCTTCGTATTCGTCAGCGGCGAAATTGATCTTGTCGCCAAGCAGCTTCTTCACGTTCTCCATGGCCTCCGGATCGAACGCCGTAACGGTGGCGCCCGCTGCGAGCAACGCATCGATCATGTACAAGGCCGGTGCTTCGCGGATGTCATCGGTATCAGGCTTGAAGGCCAGGCCCCACATGGCGAAATGCTTTCCGGCCAGATCGCCGTAAACCGCTTTCATCTTGTCGATGATCGTGGTCTTCTGGCGCTCGTTCACCTCCATCACGCTGTTGATGATCTGGAAGTCATAGCCGGCCTCTTTTCCGCTCTTCGAAAGCGCCTGCACATCCTTCGGAAAACAGCTTCCGCCGTAACCGATGCCGGGGAACAGGAAACGTTTTCCGATCCGGCTGTCGCTGCCGATCCCGATCCGCACCTTGTCCACATCGGCGCCGACCATCTCGCAAAAGTTCGCGATCTCGTTCATGAACGTGATCTTGGTGGCCAGGAACGCATTTGCCGCATACTTGGTCAATTCCGCGCTTC
>JAEZDL010000070.1 GCA_023418095.1 Bacteroidota bacterium | reverse complement strand
TGCTTCGGCATCTTCTCTTCCCTCTTCACGTTGCCGCTCCGATCCTGCGTCACAACATTCTCGAACTGGACGATATCACCGGGAAAGACCTGATCCTTTGCTGGATCGACGGGTGAACCGAAACCGTAGGAACCATCCCATTGTGCACCGGCATGTTCCAGTGCGTTGGCGGCAAGGTCCCAGCACTCGCCACGGCCCACCTTCTTGTTCATGTTCGCTTTTACGAACTCGATCACTTTCTGGTTCAGGGCAGGAACGCTGTCCGGTTCGGCCATGAACGCAGAAGGAACAACCCGATCCACGGATGCCGAAGCACCGATCGATGCGAAGGCGAAGAGCGAAGCGATGATGAACGTTCTCATGCTGTGCCGATCGGTGTCAATCGGCATGCCAGATCGCATTCATGCGCCCCGGTCGCCAACCGGGCACAAGGGCGGATCTGCGCTGATGTGCGAAAGGGATAGGAACGGAAAGCCCGGAGCGCAGCGAGGACTTGCAGTGGATAGCCCGGTCCGCCGTCCGGCGGATTCGCCCCAATGGATCAATCGCGTACTTTCTCGAACACCATTCTGTAATGTTCGAAGATCTGCCGCTCGAAGACCTGCAGGTTGGGCGCGATCTGGTAACGGCGCACCCATTTGCGGAAATCGCTCTGCAATAATCTGGGGAGAAGCGAGGCGTAGAGCAGGTATTTCTGCAGGTTGAATTTGTTGAACGCCTGTGTCCACCGGTGGATCGTTTCGATGTAATCCAGCCGGCCGCTGTCGATATGCACGAGCTTGAAATGTTCCTTGGCCGGTTCGGTCATTCCTTCACTTCCGTAGGGCAACCACGAGCCTGGAAATACATCGCAGACCAGATCCATCAACTCTTCACCGCTGTAATCCTTGCGGTTCTTCCACACATTGGTCTGCCCGAATTTGATGTCCTCGAACTTCACCATGTTGGGCCCGAACACCATGGTCTGGCAATAGAACCGCCCGCCGATCGGAAGCAGATCGCTCACCTGTTTGAAGTATGTGCGGTAGATCTCTTCCTGCTTGCCGGCGCGGAATTCCTCCACCGAACACAGGTGCTCCGGACTGCCCATGGCGCACACCGCATCGAACTTGCCGAAGGTCTCTGGTGTGATCGCTTTTGAATCCATGTGATGCACGTTGAGCCCGTTCTTGCGGCACGCATCGGCCTGGCCTTTGGCGAGCACCACGCCGGTTGTTGAAACACCGTGGCGATTGAGGAAATCGATGAAGGCGCCCCAGCCGCAACCCATGTCCAGCACCTTGTCGCCGGGCTTGATGTTGCAATTGTCCATGATGAACTTGTGCTTGCGCTCCTGCGCCTGCTCGAGGGTGAGGGAAAAATCGCCATCGAAACGCGCGCCACTGTAGCCGCCCTTCTCTCCCAGGCTGAGCCGGAAGATCTTGTCCATGGTGGTGTAATGCGCGTCGAGATCCTTCTGATCGGCCATGTAATGTGGTTGAATGCTGCGGGTGCAGCGATCACAATGATAGGCACGAAGCAACATTGAACCATCTTTGCCGCCGATGACCAGGAGCAGGATCATTCACCTGATGATCGCGATCTTCCTTCTCTGCATAGAGATCGTGATCGCGGCGCGCGACAATGGCGGACTGGTGCGCACGTGGGGCGGCGACGTATTCGTGGTGATGCTGATCTATTTCGCGGTGCGTGTGATCGCTCCCGCCTGGAAACCGATGCACGTTTCGATCGGTGTGTTGATCTTCGCCTTCCTGGTGGAATTCACGCAGGCGATCGGGCTGATCGGAATGCTGGGGCTACAGGACAATATGATCGCGCGGTGGATCCTGGGCGATACGTTCCAATGGGCCGACCTGCTGGCGTATGTGATCGGGGTTGTTGCGGCCTATTGGTTCGATAAGCTGAAGTTTTGAGGGAGAGTTTTGGAATAGTTTTATCTTTAGTACGGTATGATGAAAGTATTCCTTATGACTGCTCTATGCAGCACGATCGCCCATTTATGGGGACAGTTGGGTAGTGACGGCTTAATCGATAAGCAAATTCTACCTCAGATTGCACTTGAAGTGAATAAATCGGATAAGAATGTAGTTATTTATGCATTCTTTGATGTAATCAATTCAATGACTAATATTCCAGTTGAAAATGCCAGAATAGATATCACATCGGAAAGAGATAGTATTACTGCTTATACCAATCATGATGGTAAGGTTGAAAATATTCTACTCATGCCCAATACAACCTATACAATCAAAACTACGAAGGATGACCTTTTCATGTTTGATAAAATACACACAGCACATTTTCATGAAAATACTCTAATTTACAAAGAGTATTTTCTTTCACCCCAAGGTGCTGGTCCATTCCTGGATGATAATTAGTCCAGGCATATTTCTCTCGCTTCACTCACAACCCCAACAGCACCTCCCCGGGATCCTTCCCGCCGAACACCAGCTTCGTGGGATCCTCCAGCATTTCCTTCACCTTGAAGAGGCAGCTCCCACTTTCCTTGCCGTCCACGATGCGGTGATCGTAGCTGAGCGCCACGTACATGATCGGGCGGATCTCCACTTTACCGTTGATCGCCACCGGCCGCTCCACGATGTTGTGCATGCCGAGGATCGCGCTTTGTGGCGGATTGATGATCGGTGTGCTCAGCATGCTGCCGAACACGCCACCGTTGGTGATCGTGAACGTACCTCCTGTCATTTCATCGATGCTCAACTTCGCATCACGCGCTTTGATCGCGAGTTCCTTGATCTTCATCTCGATCTGCGCAAGGCTCATCTGTTCCGCGTTGCGCACGATCGGCACCATGAGGCCTTTCGGTGAGCTTACGGCAATGCCGATGTCCGCGTAATCGAACGTGACGATCTCCTCACCATCGATCATGGCGTTCACATTCGGGAAGAGTCGCAACGCTTCGGTGACGGCCTTGGTGAAGAAGCTCATGAAGCCGAGCCCCGTGCCGTGTACTTCCTTGAACTTGTCCTTGTATTTCTCGCGCACGGCCATCACCGCGCTCATGTCCACCTCGTTGAACGTGGTTAGCATCGCGGTCTCGTTCTTCACGCTCACGAGCCG
The DNA here is from genome assembly GCA_023418095.1 of Bacteroidota bacterium. Lineage (GTDB taxonomy): Bacteria > Bacteroidota > Bacteroidia > Flavobacteriales_F > PHOS-HE28 > PHOS-HE28. Next base: position 384 of record JAEZDL010000070.1, on the reverse strand, counting down.
CTCGGCGATCTTCTTGCGCAGCGTGCTCATCTTGGCACGGCTCTCTTCACGCCCGCCGCCCCAGCCGTTCATCATCTGCTGCGGTGCGATGCCACCGGCCACGTAGGCCTCCACATCGCTCTTGCGGATACGTCCGTTCGGTCCGGAGCCTTTCAACTTGTCGCCGCTGATGCCTTTGTCCTGCATCACGGCTTTTGCAACGGGCGTTGCTTTTACATCAGCGGACGGCGCTGGCGTAGCCTTCGGTGCGGAAGCTTCGGCTTTAGCCGGTGCGGGCTGCTCTTTTACCTTTTCACCCTTCTCACTATTCTTACCATTCTCACTCGCAACGGCCTTCGGCTTCGCTTCAGCCTTTACGCTGGTATCGATCTTCGCCACCACATC
>JAEZDL010000033.1 GCA_023418095.1 Bacteroidota bacterium | reverse complement strand
TGCTACACCGCGCTGCCCCTCGACTTGCATGTGTTAAGCCTGCCGCTAGCGTTCATCCTGAGCCAGGATCAAACTCTCCATTGTAAATGTTTGTTTGATCTGGTCCGTTGACGAGGTCTCTCATGTTGATCTTCCGATCACAAGGACACCTGCTGTTCTCAAAATGGACAATACGTCAAAGAACTGTATCGGTTCGGGCCAAGGCCCGTTTCCGGTCGATGTTCGGTCGTTCAACAAACCCTTGCTCAGCGGACGTTCCCGCGAAAGGGAGGGCAAAATTACTACCCGGGTTCCATTCCTACAAGTGTGTGTGAAAAACTTCACATTTCTTGTATCTCCTTCCCCCGGATCGCCTCCCAGTATGGTCTGCTCTAAAGAACGTTTTTCGAAAGCGGCTGCAAAGGTAAGCGATCTTTTCGATCCTCAAAATCCTTTCAGCATTTCAATCACCCTTTTCAGTGACTTCGCCCCGGTCATTCCCGAAAGCGGGCCGCAAAGGTAAGGAGAAGTTCGATATCTCCAAATCCTGCTGCGAAATAATCTTTTCGCTTGGAGCCGGCTCCCGAAGAGCAGCTCCTGTGGATGAGCGCATGGAACCGGGGATCCCTGTCCCCTCTTTCGGCGCCTCAGGCGATCATGGCTTCATGGCCTACCGGCCTTGTCACCTGATCTTTAAAGAACTTCCCCTTTCGGGGCGGCAAAGATACATCTTTTACCGGAATCGCCAACACCTGCAGACTTTATACTTACGGGGTGCTCGTTGCTACTGGAAGGACCTTGCCGTTGAAGAGGTGGTGTCCTTCCAAGGCGAACCGCGCGATGAAAGATCCCATCTCCACAGCGGCCATTGCGGCTTTGTAACCCGGGAAGGCGGCCCGCAGCATCTCGGTATCCACCGATCCCAAGGCAAGGCAGTTGCTCCTGATGGATCGGGAACTGAATTCCTCCGCGAGGCATTGGGCCTGGCAGGCCAGTGCGGCCTTGCTGGCGCTGTAAGCCACCAATCCGGGGAATTTCACACTGTCCTGGAATCCGCCCATGCTTCCTATATGTACGATGTGTCCCGCCGGATCGCCATCCAGAACATCCAACAGCGCCTGTGTGATCAACAACGGAGCGACCACGTTCACATTGAAGAGATGTTGCAGATCGCGGGCGGCATGTTCGCCCATGGGCTTTGAATGGAGCAATCCTGCATTGTGCACCAGCGCGCGGACGCGCCGGCCAGCCACATGTTCCTTGATGCGAATTGGAGCATCTTCGGTTGAAATGTCCATTTGTAAGGCCTCCACTTCACCAGGATGCATCTCGATCAGGCGGTGAAGGCCCCTATGATCGCGGGAAATGGCTACGACCTTTTTACCGTGCTCCCGCACCAAGGCTTCCACAGTGGCCGATCCGATACCGCGTGATGCTCCGGTTACCACTACTATTTCTGATCGCTCCATTCTTATGTTCGTTTCTGAAGTGTTACTTCCTTTCCTTCCGATCCAAACGGTCACGCTGCGCTTGCCTTATCGCCGGATCGAATACATCACCAATGTTACGCATCTGCCTCAACGTCCACTGTTGTCTGCCCTGTATATAAGGTCCCGGCCGTTCGCAATCGTACCTGATGGGATTCGGGAGCGTGGCCGTGATGAGCGCGGCTTGCGAGGCGGTGAGCCTGGCGGCCGATCGGTCGAAGCAATGCTGTGCGGCTGCTTCAGCGCCGAAGATCCCCTTCCCCATTTCCGCTGTATTGAGATACACTTCCAGGATCCTTTCCTTGTTCCAGAAAAATTCGATCAGCAACGTGAACCATGCTTCGATCCCCTTGCGCAGGTAATTGCGGCCGTGCCAGAGGAAGACATTCTTGGCGGTCTGCTGACTTATCGTGCTAGCACCCTTCACCCGCCGGCCTTTCCTGTTCTTTTCCATCGCCTGTCGCATCGCATCCCATGCGAAGCCACCATGCATCATGAACCGCTGATCTTCTGATGCGATCACCGCAAGCGGAAGTGAACGTGAGACTTTCCTGAGCGGAATATTCTCGCGCCGCACCGATCCATATTCATTGCACCGATCGGCCATGTGCCAGGTGACCGGTGGATCCACAAGCCCAAGCAGGCCCACCCAGAGAACGGACACGATGATCACCCAAAACCCGATGGCCCCGGCCACGCGTATGGATCCGATCACTTTGCTACGCACGGTGCAAAGATGAATGTGGAGGATCCCCGGATCAAAACCGATCGTTCAACTTGTTCAGGAACGCTTCCACCTCCGCCACATCCTTCAACTGATAGTGCGCTGCCGAACTGTGCTCCGGTTCACCAACGAAGATCCCCACATCATCATCATTCAGCACCCTGAACGCATCCTCGTCGGTGATATCGTCGCCAATGAAGATCACCCTTGAACTTCTCTCCGGATCGAGTTCGTTCACGATCAGGTCCAACGCTTTGCCCTTGTGCCAGTCGATCGCAGGTTTCAATTCAAGGAGCATCTTCCCTTTCCCTGCTTTCAATCGATCATTGGCCTGCAACACCCCGGCCACCTTCTGCTCCACCGCCGGTCTCTGCTCCTCGTTCGCCTTGCGGAAATGCACCGCCATGGCGAATTTCTTCCGCTCGATCTCAACTCCGGGGATCGACCTGGCGAATTCCCGCATCTCATTTTCCACCCGATCGAGGATCGGCAATATTCTTCCAGCTTCCTCCAACTCATGCCTGTACGCGTTCGGCCCGATCACCTCGAAGCCATGACTGCCGGCGTAATATGCTTCCGGAAGCCGCATGTGCTGTTGAATGAACGGAACATCGCGGCCACTGATGATCGCGACCGGCATCTTTCGCGCCAGCGCATGCACCAGAGCGCGCATCCGATCGGAAATGATCGCTTCGTTGTAGTTGGTCACGATGGGCGTTAATGTGCCATCATAATCGAGACAAAGGATTATCCGCTGCCGACGATCCCGATCGAAGATCTCATCCCATCGATCGAGCGCAGCGGGAAGTTTGCCGGCCATTCGTTGAAGATACTGCTGGGTATTACGGGTCGCGATCAGCTCAACCCCGAGATAATGCCGTTCACATCGATGTCCATCGTTTCAGAAGCCGGCGTTTCAGGAAGGCCCGGCATACGCATCATCTTCCCGAGGATCGGCACAACGAAACCTGCGCCGGCAGCGATCTCCATATCGTTCACATGGATGCCATGACCGGTGGGCGCGTTGCGCAGCGCCGGATCATCGCTGAATGAATACTGCGTCTTCGCGATGCACACAGGCAATCCATCGAGCCCCAGTTTTTCGATCCGCTTGAGCGCGGAAAGTGCTTCGCTGCTGTAGCTCACTTCGTTGGCGCGGTAGATCGCACGCGCGATCTTCTCGATCTTGTCCTTCACCGGGATATCCAACGGATAAAGTGGCTTGAACTGTGAACGTCCTTCGCTGATCGTTTCCATCACAGCGTCGGCCAGCGCGGTCATTCCGTCCCCGCCTTTCGCAAAACCTTCCGCGAGCACGGCAACGGTATCGTGTTCCATGCAGAACGCTTTCACCAGGTCGATCTCTTCCTGCGTATCCGTGGGGAAATGGTTGATCGCCACCACGCATTTCACGCCGAACAGGGCCATGTTCTCGATGTGACGCCCGAGATTCGCCAATCCCTTGCGCACGCGATCGGAACTGGCCACGCCGATCTCCTTGATATCCGCGCCACCATGGTAACGCAGCGCGCGGATCGTGGCCACGATCACCGCAGCATGTGGTTCGAGCCCTGCCGCGCGGCACTTTATGTCGAAGAACTTTTCCGCACCGAGATCCGCGCCGAAACCAGCTTCGGTGATCACCACATCGGCGAGGCTGAGGCCCATCTTGGTGGCGAGCACGCTGTTCACGCCTTGCGCGATGTTGGCGAACGGCCCGCCATGCAGGATCGCCGGATTGCCTTCCAGCGTTTGCACCAGGTTGGGCTTGATCGCATCCTTCAGCAACAGCGCCATGGCACCTTGTGCGTTCAGGTCGCGCGCATAGATCGGTCTGCGATCGATGGTGTTGCCCACGTAGATGTTGCCCAACCTCTTCTTCAGGTCCTCGATGTCGTTGGCCAGGCACAGGATCGCCATCACCTCGCTGGCGGCCGTAATGTTGAAACCATCCTCACGCGGCATTCCATTGCCGGTACCGCCCAGCCCGATCACGATGTTGCGCAACGCACGATCGTTCATGTCGATCACCCGTTTCCAACTGATCGTGCGCGGATCGATCCCCAGACCGCGCGTGCGGCTCTGCAGATTGTTATCGATGAGCGCGGCCAGCAGGTTGTTCGCTTTTTCGATCGCGCTGAAGTCACCGGTGAAATGCAGGTTGATGTCCTCCATCGGAACCACCTGCGAGTAGCCGCCGCCGGCGGCGCCACCCTTCATGCCGAAGACCGGCCCGAGCGATGGCTCGCGCAGTACCACCATCGCCTTCCGGCCGATCTTGTTCATCCCTTCACAAAGGCCGATGCTCGTGGTGGTCTTTCCTTCACCGGCGGGCGTTGGTGAAAGCGCGGTGACCAGCACAAGTTTCGATCTCCTGATCTTCTTCTCATCTATCAGCGAAAGCGGAAGTTTCGCCTTGTGGCGGCCGAAGTATTCCAACTGTTCTTCTGCCACACCGATCCGCCCGGCGACTTTCGAGATGTGTTGCAGTGTTGCTTTTTGTGCTATCTCCAGATCCGATGGAAAGCCCATGATGTGAATGATCCGTTTGATCGGACCGGGACGAAGTTCGCCACCGATCGCCAACCGGCCATACCTGTTATACGGTTACGGGTGTTATGCTGAAGCCGGCAGCGCGGAGATGTTCCCAGAACCGGGGATATGATTTCTCCACCACCACTGGATCCAGGATGCGGATGCCACCGGTGAGAAGAGCCAACGGCGCAGCAGACATCGCCATGCGGTGATCGCCTTCCGGATCGATGATGACCGGATCGGGAATTCGAAGGTCGTTGATCGGCGAGATCAGAAAGAGCTGATCACTTTCCTGAATGCTTCCACCAAAAATGGAAAGCACTTTACCCGTGGCAGCGATCCGATCGGTCTCTTTCAACGGGAGCGTTCCCAATCCGGTGAACGACGCTTCCACGCCAAGCCCGGCACAACTCAAGGCCAGCGGCTGGAATAGATCCGGGCAATTCCTTAGATCGAATTTTGGCCGATCGATGGATCGCCTTTCGCGGGATCTCAGCACTGTTCCCGTCCCCATTACATCCGTGCTCACCCAATTGCTCCAAAATTCCGCAGCTTCCGCATCACCCTGCAGGCCGTCATCGAAAAGGCCGGGAAGTTCGATCCTCGCATGCCCGGAAAAAGCTGCGATCTCATACCAGAATGAAGCAGCGCTACGATCAAGCGGAACGGAATATCGATCCATTGAATACGTGCCTGGCCTCACACCGATCCGATCTTCGCGCAGATCCACCACGGCCCCGGACCGCTCCATCATGCTGCAGGTCATGCGTACGTATGGTTCGCTGTTGCGTTCACCTTTCCACAGGATCTCGATCCCTTCTTCCGTGTACGGCGCGACCAGCAACAGTGCGCTGACGAACTGGCTGCTCCGGGGCGAGATCATCGTGACCTTCCCTCCTTTCAACCGTTTTCCTTTCACCAGAAATCCTTCCGCGGCGTGCACCACTTCTCCACCGATCGCGCGCAACGCATTCACCAGATCATCGTGTGGTCTTTCAAGCAACCTCGGAATGCCGGTGATCACATGTTCAGATCCCTCCTGAATGGCAGCCCATGCGAGCAGGAATCGCAACGTGGTGCCACCAGCGCCGCAATCCATCAACCGTGGCCGCTCACGCAACAACCGATCGAGCCGCACCGTGTCATCGGCATCGCTCAAACCGTGAAGTGCATTTCGTGATCCGCAAAGTGAAGCGATGATGAGTGCGCGGTTGCTGATACTTTTTGATGCGGGCAGACCGATGCTCACATCGATCGGGCGATCGGGCGGCCGCACCAGGATCTGTTCCCGATCCGGTCGCATCAATGTTCGAGACTTTCAACCTTGCCGCCCATCTGCACCAGGATCCGGTAATGTTCCAACGCTTCCTGGATCTGCGCCGCGGTGATGTGTATGTCCACCTGGCCGGATCCGATCCCGGTGAGCAGCGTAAGGCGGTATTGTTCTTCCGTTGATTTCTTGTCGTTGCGCATGATCTCCAGTATCCGGTGATGGCTGCTCGCATCGATCGGATAAGGTCTGTACAAGGAGAAGAGGAAGGCCAGGATCGCTTCATACGCCCCGCGATCGAGCAGGCCGAGCCGCCAGCTGAGCCAGCTTTCGCAGATCATTCCCACGGCGATCGCTTCGCCATGCAGCAGCCCAAGATCGGTCTCCCACGAATGTGCTTCGATCCCATGCCCGATCGTATGGCCGAAATTGAGAAGCTTGCGCTTTCCTTTCTCGTGCGGATCCTCCTTCACGATCCCGGACTTGATCGCTGCGGATCTGATGATCAATTGTTCCAGTGCGGCCAGATCGTGGAGTTGCGCATAACGGATCGCATCCCAATGGTCGCGATCGGCGATCAGCGCATGCTTGATCATTTCGGCCACGCCGTTGAGCAGTTCCCGTTTTCCGAGCGTTCGGAGGAACGGCACGTGCACATACACGGCCATCGGATCATGGAACACCCCAACGATGTTCTTGATGCCGCTGAGATCGATCGCCGTTTTTCCGCCGATCGCAGCATCCACCATCCCCATGAGCGAAGTGGGCACATTTATCGTGCGGATGCCACGTTTGTAGGTACCTGCAACGAATCCGCCCAGATCGCTCACCACACCGCCGCCAAGGTTGATGAGCACGGCATGGCGATCGGCGGCATGGCCGGCCAGTTCCTTCCAGATCTCCTGTGCGCATTGGATGCTCTTCGATCGCTCACCTGCCGGAACGGAAAGGACCTCGGCCGATCGCAGGGGTGTTACCCGCCCGAGGAGTTCTGGAAGGCAATGGTGCAGGGTATTCTCATCGCCCAGAAGGAAGGATCTCACGCTGGGACCCAGCGCGGCCAGATCGGAGGCGAGCCGTTTCAGCGATCCGCTCCCGGCCACCACGTGGTGGCGCCCGGCATCGATCAGCGTAGCATCCTGCAGCACTTCTCCCATTCTTACTTTTGGCCGCCCGCAGCCGGTGCCAAAGGAACAAAGGAACCGGCAATAACACACCAGCCCAGGAATGAGCGTTCAGCCGGAGTTGACGCCCGAT
>JAEZDL010000236.1 GCA_023418095.1 Bacteroidota bacterium | reverse complement strand
GAGCGGCTCCGGAAGGCGATCGAGGAGCGGGCGGCCCAACTGAAACAAGAGATGCCCAAAGCCCTATGGGATTAGACCTGTCTCCCCGATATGGGCAGACGCCGCTGGAAGAGGATGAGAAGGAAGGCCTGTTGATCACGGCGATCGCCACCAGGGAGGAACTGGACGAGTTCGAACAGCAGAACATCGAGAATGCGGTGCAATGGCTGATGCATCGGAAGATGAAGCCGGATGTGGTGCTCACTGAGGCGTTCGTGAAGCGGCTCCACCGGCTCATGTTCGGCGATGTCTGGAAATGGGCAGGCGAATGGCGACGCACTGATAAGAATATCGGGATCGATAAATGGCAGATCACATCCCAACTGCGCCAGTTGCTGGATGACGCACGGTACTGGCAGGAACAAGGGACCTATCCACCGGATGAGATCGCCATCCGCTTCAAGCACCGGATCGTGTTGATCCATTGTTTTCCCAATGGCAACGGCAGGCACAGCCGCCTGATGGCGCGATCTGCCTGCCGGCAGCTACGTGCTGGAATTGCGCGATGGCGCCGTGCGATCGGTGGGGCGGATGTTGGTGGTGCGGTGAGCACGACCGTAACTTGACCATTGCATATTGCATATTGGACTACTGATCATTCCAAAGGATCTTCGGCTTGATCATTTCCCGATCACGTACAAATTTTAGTAAGTTTGTACGTATGAACACGAAGCTCACGCTTTCCTTGGATAAGGATGTGATCGAGCAAGCCAAGCAGGAGGCCGCCTCGCGAGGTATTAGCTTATCGCGGCTGGTGGAACAACTACTCGAGCGCACGGTCTCTAAAGTGCAGGACAAAAAAGCGCGGAAGGTGAAAATTCCAACCGAAGTAAAGAAGCTTCGAGGGATCATTTCATTACCTGCGGACTTCGATCCCAAAAAGGACCGTACCGATCATCTCGCGGGGAAATACGGCCTCTGATGAAACGTGTCTTTCTGGACACCAATGTGCTCCTGGACCTATTGGCGGACCGACAACCGTTCGCTGAAGATGCGGCCTTGATCTTTGCGAAAGCGGGTCAAGGAAGTTTCGAGTTGCATGTATGTTCCCTCAGTTTTCCGAACATTCATTACCTCGTGGAAAAGATCCAGGGAAGGAAAAAGGCCATGGAGGCCATGCGGTATCTGCGGCCTTTGGTCACGATCCTTCCCGTTGATGCACACTGCATTGAAGCGGCGATCAGGAGAAACGGTATCGATTTCGAAGACGACCTACAATTGGAGTGTGCCATTGCTGCTGATGTGGATGTGATCCTAAGCCGGGACAACAAAGGATTCAAGAATACCAAGATCCCAGTGTTTTCTCCCAGTGCCTTTTTGCTCCGGTTGTGAGGACCGCAACTTGATCATTTGAAATTGGATATTGATCATTCCCAAAGGACGGGCGAATTCCTGTCTGGTCGTGTCTTCGCCTGCAACTCTAGACTTGCACGCTATAAACTTCAGCTGATAATTGATCTCTGAAGGAGACTGAGCAGGATCGCAGGTGAACCATTCCCTTGCTGAGGCTTTGAGGCCTATAGGACTTATTGGCACCTGTGATCCCCTCGGGTCTGAGGCTCATATAGAATCAGAGGCGTTGCGGCCTATTAGAGTTGTGAAGCAACAGGACCTTATCGCTCAGCCCCTCCAGGGATCTCGTGTCTAACTCCAAAAGTAAGGATCATGAGAAAGTTCTGGATCGGGATCGATGTGAGCAAGAAGACCCTTGATGCGGCTCTTCTGGATGTAAAAGGAGAAGTACTTGCTCAGGAAAGGATCGATAACAATGCCAAGGCGTTGAAGGCACTTTACCGTCGTTGGGCAAAGGACTTCGGGTTCGGCGAACAGGAATGTCTGGTATGCTTGGAACCCACGGGCCATTACTCGAACCGTGCGGTGCTCACCTTTCTGGAAATGGGAGTACATACATGGCTGGCCCACCCAACAAATATTCTCAGAGGCACAGGGACAGCCAGAGGCAAGGATGATAGGACCGATGCGCTGCGTATCGCCGCCTATGCCCGCCGATATGATGATCAAGCCTCCTTGGTGACCGATCATTTCCGGTGTAGTCTGCGCCTGAAACAATTGATCACCGAGCGCAAGGACCTGGTGAGACGTAAAGGTTCATTGGATGCCAAGCTGAAGGATCCCGATCGCTTCTGCGAGAAGGCTGACAAGATCAGGTGTACACGAATGGAGAAGGTCCAGAGCACGTTACTGAGGAAGTGCATCAACGAGATCGATGGAATGATCAAGGAAATGATCAAAGCCGATCCCGAGCTCTACCGGCAGTACAAGCTACTGATCACTGTTGATGGTGTGGGCCAGGTGCTGGCCAGCCATCTGTTGGCCACCACCGAAGGGTTTACACGCTACAACACCGCCAGGGAACTGGCCTGCCATGCCGGAGTGGTACCCTTCCGTTATACCTCCGGCACGAGCATCAAAGGCAAAACGCGCGTATCGAAGCAAGCGCGCAAAAGCTTGAAGACAGTAGTGCACATGGCAGCTACGAGCATCATAAGACTTAATGGAGAACTACGGGATTATTACCTGCGAAAGATCGCCCAAGGAAAGAACAAGATGACAGTGCTGAACGCCATAAGGAACAAGATCATCCATCGGGTGTGCGCGGTGATCCAGCGGGGCACTCCTTACATCGGAAGAAAATACCGGCCGGCACTTGCACAGGTCATAGAATAAGTCCTCGGCCGTCAAATGCACGGCCTGTGGGCTTTCCAGCTTCGCCACTTACGCGGTTTTGGTGGTCACGAGATGATCGCGTTTCACGAACAAGTTCAGGTTCCGATCGCCCTGTCCCTTGATCATTGGATATTGGCCATTGATCATTTCCGAAGGGCGCTTCTACATCATCGCCAGATACTTGTTCCCCACGCTCGAACCATAGAGTTGCTTGTACCGCACCTTCTTCTCGATCGCCTGGATCACCGTCTCCACATGGTTCACCTTCTGTTGCTGGCCGATCAGGTTGAGGCCACCCGGGCTCAGCACGTTGATCTCCATCAGCTTGTCGCCCACGATGTCCAGGCCCACGAGGAACATGCCGTCGCTGACCAACTTGGGCCGTACCACCTCCACCAGTTGCAAGATCTCATCGGTGATCTTCACCGTCTCGGCATGGCCCCCTGCGCTGATGTTGCTGCGGATATCGTCCTTGGCGCTCACCCGGCGGAAGGCGGCATACTGTCCCCCCGTCACCAAGGGCTGGCCGTTCATCACGAACAGGCGGATATCGCCATCCTTCGCGGCAGGCAGGTATTGTTGCGCGATCACGTAACCATCGCGGCTGATCGCATCGATGATCTGGGTAAGGTTCCCGATCGTTTTCGCATCCACCTTGAACACGTTGCTGCCGCCTGAACCCTGCAGCGGTTTCAGGATCATGCGCTGCTTCTCCTCCTTGAAGAACGCGCGGATCTCCTGCACATCGCGGGTGATCAGCGTACGCGGACGCAGGATCGCCGGGAAATGCTGGAAGTACATCTTGTTGATCGCACCGGCCAGGCTGCCCGGATCGTTGAGCACGATCACGCCATTCGCTTCGGCCACCGCGCCGTACAGGATCCCCGCCTGCACCGCCCAGGGTCGATCGGCCATGTCATCGGAAGGATCGTTGCGCAACAGGAGCACATCGAGTTCCGCGGAGCTCACGTGTTTGGGCTTCGACTTCTGCACCGCATTGAAGAAGCTGGAAACAGTACGGAATTCCTGTTTCGGCGGCTCATATGACTTGCCACCCATGTGGCCATCGGGCGTGTAGGAAAGTTCGCCCACGCCGATGAAGAGCACCCGATGCCCCATCCGATGTGCTTGGTAAGCGAGATGCACGGTGGTGTAGCCCTCGCGTTCGGTATCCATTCCGTTGATGACAAATGCAATGGTCATGTGTATATGATCTTATAGTTCGAGCAGGCTGGCAAGGTCCATGCCTTTGCGCAGATGTTTCACGCGTTCGAGCGCCTCACCGTGCAGATAACGCGGCATCACGGGCTCTTTGAGCACGCGCCGGTGGTGCAGATCGGTGATCAGGCCAAGGTGTGGAAGCGCGAACTTCCCGGTGAAGAAAAGTCCCAGTCCCTCCGCTGATCCATCCAGATGATCGATGAGCGCGCGCAGTCCTTTCAGGTACACGGCATCCTTGGGAAAGCCGCCGCCACGGTACACACGCGTGGTGATGTTGAAGGCGGTTCGCGCAGCGAAACCATGTTCCTTCTCCAGCATGGTGAAACATTCCACATAACCCGCACCCTGGATCAACGCGTGTACGGCGAGCACGCGGCCTGCGAGCAGTTTCAAGCGCGAAGGGCTGAGGCCACCGGTAAGGAATTCGGCCATCACCGCGAGCCCTTCCTGCAATTCCTCGTAACCGGCCATGCCCACATACAGCTGGTGGAAGGGCTGCCGCTGGCCGTTCGCATAAGTAAGGATGTGCGTGCCGACCTCATGGTGCAGCAACGCATGTGCATGGGCTTCATCCACCGTGGATCGTTCGCCAAGCAGCACCGTGTTCTTCGACACCATTACGCCGGGGATCTCATTGCTCATGCGCACATGCAACGGCGTATCGGGAAAGGAGGGCGCGTAGAACGCGAGTTCCTGTTGTACCAATTGAAGGAAGTCCTGGACGTTCAACTTCGCTCCGGGAGCCTGATCGAGCCGGTCCACCTGGGCGATGATGTTGAGGGCTTGTGCGCGGATCGCATCATCCACACCACCATACAACCGCAATCCTGAATACAGGAACTTCTTCCGGCCGCGTTCGCTCAGCAACGTGGCCTGCGTGTCGAGTTCGTCGCGTTTGCTGCGAAAGATCGCCTGCAGCGTGGTGTCCTCCATTTCATCGATCCGCAGTTCGTAGAGTTCACGCTTGATCCGCTCGGGATCAACCGAGATCAGCCGGTAGTGCAGATCGGGTCTCTTCTCATATCGATCCTGGCGGAACTGGGCCCAGGCTTCTTCTGTGTTCACCGGTGAAACATTCAGCAGCAGATCGAAGGAGCTGCTGATCCGCGCCAGTGCCTTGTCCACATTGATCGCAAGGCGTGAAAATCGTGTGCGGCCGAACATGAGGTGATGTTCGTAACGCTGTGGTGCCTGCAACCGCGCAAAGGCATGCACCGTGCGTTTGATCACGTCGGTGAAGCGATCGCGCAGTCGGCGCAAGGCGATCCCGCTCAGCTCACCTCCCGATCCACGGTAGATCTGCGGCACTTCGATCCCGATCAGCAGGATGCCTTTTTTCCGCAGTTCCTCGATATCGAAAAGGGGTGCGGCATGAGGCGGATGACGATCGTTGCTGTCGATCATTTCCAGCTTCGCACGTCGCCATCGCGAAACGATGCCGCTCAGGCCTTTCTCCAGTTCCTCTGCGGTCTCCGGCGCATTGTTCAACGGGCCGATCACCTTGAACGTGGTGCTGTTCACTTCCGGATCGGCGGCCCAAAGTTCCAGGAGAAGAAAGGCCGGCGCAACCTCCTTCACCGATGCCTGCACAGCTTCGATCAGCGTGCGCACTTCACCGGCGAGCGCAGGATCGGACGGCACACGAAGGTAGGCGGTCTGTGCACGCACGATCTGGTCCACTCCGGTCTCGAATTCGCCGTTCCGCGATCGATGGATGCACAGGAAAGGCAGCGGCCGGTCGATCATCATGCGGCCATTGAACGGCAGCGCGCGCACCACACGGCCACCTTTGGTGAGGCGCCGTTCGATGTGCTCCAGCAACCCGGGCAGGAGCAGCGTGTCACCCACGAGGGGCCGCGATGTTCGCATGCATCAACTCGATCACTTTTTGGGCCGCGGTTTCCAGATGGATCCGCAGATCTTCGATCATTTGGTCATCAGGTTCGCCGGTCCATTCATCCATGAAGATCTTCTTGAATTCGATGGAGATCGGGCAGACGCGCGCACCGTAGTTCGTGTAAAGCCATTTGCCGAAATAGCCGCCCTTGAATTTGATGTTCTCGCGTACATCAAGCGAACGGCCATTGCGCATCGGTTTGCGCAGGGCTTCCATGACTGCTTCCACCACATGTGCCCATTCCTTGCGATCCATGTTGCCCGTGCCGATGTTCACCTCCGGGTTCTTTTCCGGATCATCATCAATGCCGGGTGCCTCCCGTTGATGGTTATAGGAATGCACATCGAAGACCACTACGCGATCATGCCTGCGCAACGCATCATCCATCATTTCGCGCACTTCGGTGTAGAACGCGTCGTATAATTCCATGGAAGCATCACGTTCCTTCCACGGAAGATCCTTGTACACGTTCAACCCCCAGGCATCCTCGGGTCTCAGGTAGATCGCTTTTTGCGGCGGACGGTTCAGGTCCACTTCGAAGCGTGAACGTTCACCCACGATGCGGCTGGGCACCACCTGCGCGATCCTGTCCGTGAACGGATCCTCTTCGCGCAAACGCTGCGCACGATCGAGCAGGCAGTAAGGAAGTAATGATCGGCGCATATGGCCACCCGCGTGAATGGCGGCGGCGATCAGTGGGCCGTTCCCTTTCGTGAAGGTCGCGATCGGTGTACCCGTCATGAAAGATCGTGGTTTCCAAGATCATGCCTTTGCGGACCATGGACATCCGAATTGCCGATCATCTTCCGGCCGGACGGGAGATGCAGGATCTTCTTTCACATTCCTTCGATCATCCAAATGCGTGGAAAAGTGACCACGATCGACGGTCCATTTGATCAGGTGCCCGCCATCGATCGCATGAGCCTATCGCGCATCTCAAGCGCATTGGGGAAGGCGGCATTTCGCGCGGTATTGTCGAAGATCACCCAGACATCCCGGCTTATCCGCTCGGCCTCCTGCACCTGTTGCACCCATTCCGCGAGCATCTCATCGGTGTACGCGGACCAGTAGATGCGCGGCGATCCGTGCAACCGGAAATACGTGATCGATCGGTCGCCGCCGGGCGTTGCCAGCGCGGGCACTTTCGCCGGATCGGCAGCAACGCGCGCGATACGCAGTTCTTTCAACCTGGCGTCGGTGCGGATCTCCGCCCAAGATGGATGACGCGGCTCAAGCACGATCGGGCGATCGAACAACTCCCGGAACTGCTCCAGAAAGTCGATCACGTGATCCCCGGCTTCCAGGGATGGCGGCGTTTGCACGAGCACTGGTCCCAGCTTCTCACCGAATTCCTGTGCAATTGCGATGAATTCCTTCAATGCGGATATGGCACCCTGGAACTTCAATTCGTGCGTGATCCGTTTGCTCAACTTCAAAGAGAAGCGGAATTGATCCGGCACACATTCGACCCACTTTTTCACCGTTGCCGCGCGCGGCAGCGCATAGAACGTGCGGTTCAATTCCACCGCGTTGAATATGCCCGCGTAGCGTTGCAGGTGTGTGCCCGCGCCAGTTGCAAGATCTGCGTGATCGGACGGGACCGACCAGCCCGCCACACCCACGTGCACCAATGATCGCGAAAGTGGACCGGCTTCCTTCACGAATAATGCCCTCTGCCGATCCGGTGCCGGAGCTTATCGATCTAGCTTTACGAGGCCGACCAAATTCGCAGCCTGATGGAAATGGGAACTGAAACCACGCTGGCAGAAACATGCCGCGCGTGGGATGAAGCGATGATCCGCAATGATGCGGATGAGATCGGTGCTTTCATGAGTTCTGATTGGGTGATCGTGGGTACCGATGGCGGTATTACACCCCACCAGAAATTCCTGGAGAGCATCCGCAGCGGCGCCCTGGTGCACACCCGCATGGACAGTGAGGAAACACGCGTGAAGACCTACGGCGATACCGGTGTGGTGATCGCGCGAGGAACCAGCGCCGGCACCTACAAGGGCGAACCGTTCAGCTATTACGAATGGTCGCAAAGTGTTTTCATCTACCTGAGCGAACGCTGGATCTGTGTTTCCACGATGTTGACGCCGGTGAAGAAATAGGTCTGTTGGATCGGATGGTACGATAGCACTCGCTACGCCCGCACGCCCTTCGTTATGCGTATCAGCGAAAAGCCATCAGGCATGCTTTTGACGACCTTATTCTTAATTGACCAATTTTCAAATGGATTCCTAAACTTGCATGACCCATGACCCGCTACCAGATGATGCGCATCACTTCATTCATATTATCATGCATATTCTTCTCTGCTTCCTTTGCACAGACCGTATATGATATAGAGACCATACCCACCCATGGGACCGTCAGCGGCATCGTTACCCTTCCCGATGGCAATATTCTAACTGCAGGTACCAGGAATGATGAACTGCATCTGATCAAATGGGACCCCAACGGTGATACGATCTGGACCAGACACCATTCCGGTATCCCAGGAGCACATCCAAGTTCTCTTTTCACATTGAGCACTGGTGAGATCCGTTTAACTACAACAGGACAGGAACATTTTCTCGAACAAAGTGGCGAAATACTCTGGTCCAATACCCTTTCCGGCGCATACCAACAGGAACTAGGAGAAGACAGCCTTCTATATATAACAACCTCGGCAGGCATCGAGCGCTTCGAGCTGAGAGACCGTACCGGTAATATTTTCTGGACGTCAGACCCCCTCGTTCACTACGATCCGAACAATGTGAGTGGTTCCAGTTCCATGGCCGTAGCCACCGGATCGGGCCTTATAGCCTATACTATCTCATATCCGAATATTCAGACAATGTTCGACTACGCCTTGATACGATCGCTGTATTCAACAGAGGGGGTCTTTCAGGACAGTACGTTGGTCTATTTCGCTTCCAGTGGACAACTCGGACCCGTATCGATGATAAATACTGCTGATGGAGGTTCGCTGGCAATTCTATACCGCGGTAGTACCGGTTTCATGTTGTTTCGTGCGGATCCGTTGGGCAGCGGTGTTTGGATGGAACATCTTGGTCAGAACATGGATGCGGCCATGCAGGCCAGAGGCGTTACCGAACTTTCTGATGGCCGTTTCATCTTGTCCGGGCATAGATTAGACCTATCCAACGAGACAAACCACCCCTGCCTTATCGAGATCTCTGCGGAAGGTGAATTGCTCTGTACGGAAGATCTATGGCCTGCAGAGCCAATGCAATCGTACCCGTGGTCCCTTGGTGAACGGCTCACACGGACTGATGGTGATCGGGTCCATGTTCTAATGCAAACAGGATCATTCTCTCCAACGATCCAAAAACTTCATGGATTCGGCCCTGTATATTGTTTGAGTACTTCGTTGCCTGATGATCAGATCCAACAACCCGAATTACAGATCCAACCAGGACAATTATCGATCATTGGTACTCAAGCAGGTAAGCGATGGTCTATACATAACTCACTCGGTTCCTTGATCGCCTCAGGTCGGACACAAGAAGGATCCACCCGGATCTCCATTGATGATCGCGGCCTTTTCGTTCTCACCATATATGGTTCGCCCTTGACCTCCTCGAAATTCGTAATGCAGTAATGCATTTAGTATCGGTGAGCAGTGAAGCAGACCGAGAGCGAACGTTGACCTCATGGCCGCACTTCATTCAAGCGAGTGATCGGATGGTTCCGACGACTATTTCAAAGGCGTGGCTGACGCGCTAATCCATGGAATGGTTGCAGGCCCGGAAGAACATTGCCACAGCATCACCAGCACCTCTCCGAGCGCTGGATCGCGTTTCCACGATGTTGACGCCGGCGAGGAAATAGATCCGGATCTGTGGCTTAGTAATAAGAGCTTACTAAGTTCAACTTACCTGGCGATCGGGATCATTCCTTTATCAACCGGGCGCTTCCGGACCCGGTCGTAAGCATGTAAACCCCTGTAGGCCGATCGGAAAGATCGATCTCGGTGAGCATCTCCCGTGCTTTCACTTGCCGGATCTCGCGGCCAAAGAGATCGCGGATCATGATCGTATCGTTCACACCTTCCAGGGTTCGCAGAACAAATTTCCCAGTGGACGGATTCGGGAAAACTTCGATCGATGTTGCGGTACTCTCTTCTTGGATCGAGGTAGTGACCACACAGAGATCCTGCACCTGTACCGGTACATTGCTTTCAATGAACGAATTGTTGCCGAGTGCCCCGGAACTGTTGTATCCCCAAGCCCATACCGTACCATCGTTCCGCAAGGCCAGCGCATGGAATTCACCAGCGGCGATCGCTACTACATCGTTCAATGATGACACCTGAACAGGTTCATTGCTGTCGGTGTTCGTACCGTTCCCATGCATGCCGTAATTATTCTGTCC
>JAEZDL010000220.1 GCA_023418095.1 Bacteroidota bacterium | reverse complement strand
GCATCATTCGTCCGGGCGTTGCGGAAAGCGGCATGATGCGCGAATACCTGTTGCGCCACAACGATCCGGAGAGAAGGAAAGAAGCGCCGAAGGCGTTGATGGAGATCATGCCGGAAACGTATGGCGTGATGGTGTACCAGGAAGATGTGATCAAGGTGGCGCACTTCTACGCGGGCCTCGATCTGGAGGAATCGGACATCATCCGCCGCGGAATGACGGCGCGTTTTCGCGATCGCGAAGAGTTCAAACAGGTGGAACGGAAATTCTTCTCGAACTGCGCGGAAAAAGGCCATCCCGAAGAGCAGGTGAAGGAGATCTGGCGGCAGATCCAAAGCTTCGCGAGTTTCAGTTTTGCGAAAGGGCACAGCGCGAGCTACGCGGTTGAAAGCTACCAGAGCCTCTACTTGAAGGCCCATCATCCACTTGAATTCCTGGTGGGCGTGGCGAACAATTTCGGTGGATTCTACAATACGGAATTCTACCTGCACGAAGCAAAACGCGTGGGCGCCACGATCGAAGCGCCGTGCATCAACACCAGCGAAGAGCTTTGTTCACTGCACGGGAAAAGCATCTTTCTCGGCCTCGGGAATGTGAAGAGCCTGGAGACGGAAACGATCCAGTTGATCCTTCATGATCGCAGGCATAACGGACCATTCCTCGATCTGCAGGATCTATTGCGGCGCGTGCCGCTGCACATGGAACAGGCGCGGATCCTGGTACGCGTGGGAGCGATGCGTTTCACCGGAAGAAGCAAACCGCAATTGCTGTGGGACCTTGCGCTGCTGCATCGCGGTGCGGTTGTTCCTGCCACGGCGGATCTGTTCATCACCAAAGTGGAGGAACCGCGACTGCCCGATCTGCAACATTATCCGCTGGCCGATGCATACGACGAGCTCGATCTGCTCGGCTTCCCGTTATGCGATCCATTCACGCTTGTCGATCGTTCGGAGATCGATGCAAATGCGCCGCTGATCTTGAAACGCGAAATGACCGATCACATCGGAAAGCGCGTGAACATGCTCGGTTACATGATCCATGTGAAGGCCACCGACACACATTATGGTGAACGCATGACCTTCGGTTCGTTCATCGATACCGCCGGCGATTTTTGGGACAGTACTCAATTCCCGAACGTGGCGGCACGTTTCCCTTTCCGCGGAAGAGGCGTGTATCGTTTCACCGGCGTGATCGAAGAGGAATACGGCCATTATTCACTGCGCACGCAATGGATGGAAAAACTGCCGTGGCTGCAGGATCCGCGGTATGGGGAGAGGTAGGTGGTGGTGGAAGTTGAAGTGGTCGAAAAGGTTGGACGGTTGAAGACGTTGGAGTGCGCATACTGGCCGGGATCTGCGTGAGCGTCCGCAATACTGCGGGAGAAGCGAAAAGCCTGCAGGCCGCCCCCTCTTTCTCCCTCTCCCGAGGAGAGGGAAGATCCCGGCGTCCGAAGCCTTGTAGCGGATAGCGCGAACGGCCTACCTGAAGCTTCGGCGGGCGCGCCCGCTGTAGCCTCTTGCGAAGGCGGGCGCAGCCCTGATCGGAAACATCAGCGGGGCACGCCCAAAAACCCTACCCTACTTCTCTACCTTTGCATTTCCCAATGGATCAAGCCCTTCCCGATATCCGATCGCTTACGCGCGAAGAGGTTTCCGCCCTTGTTGAAGGGATCGGCGAAAGATCCTACCGCGCGAAACAGGTTTGGGAATGGCTCTGGAGGAAGAGCGCCCGATCGTTCGAGCAGATGAGCGATCTGCCCAAGGCGCTCCGATCGAAGCTCGCGGAGCGGACCACACTTCGCCCGCTTACGCTCGCCGAAGAACAGCGCAGCGAGGACGGCACCGTGAAATGCGCATTCAAGACCTGGGATGGCCATGTGGTGGAAGGAGTTCTGATCCCTACGCCCACACGGCTTACGGCCTGCATCAGTTCACAGATCGGTTGCAGCCTCAGTTGCAGTTTCTGCGCAACTGGAAGGTTGAAGCGGATCCGGAATCTGGATGCGGGTGAGATCGTGGACCAGGTGGTGATGATCGATGAGCTGGCGCGGAAATATTACGCCCAGGGGCTTACGAACATCGTGTACATGGGCATGGGCGAACCGCTGCTCAATTACGCGAATACGCTGCGCAGCGCCGAACGGATCACCGCCGAGGAGGGACTTGGCATGAGCGCGAAACGGATCACGGTGAGCACGGCCGGCATCGCGAAAATGATCCGCAAGCTGGCCGATGATGATGCGCGCTTCAACCTTGCGCTCAGCCTGCATGCGGCCAATGACGCGAAGCGCGATCGGATCATGCCGATCAACGAACAGAACTCCCTGAGCGAACTGAAGGATGCGTTGCGGTACTACACGCGCACCACGCGCCGACCCGTCACCTTCGAATACATCCTGCTGCGCGGTTTCAATGATTCACTCGCCGATGCGCAGGAACTGGTGAAGTACGCGAGCGATGTGCATGCCAAGGTGAACCTGATCGAGTACAACCCGATCGATTCCGCAGGTTTCGGCCGCACCGATCCAAAGGATGCGGAGGCTTTCCAGCAATACCTCGATCGCAAAGGGATCATCGCACACATCAGGCGCAGCCGCGGACGCGACATCGATGCTGCCTGCGGCCAATTGGCGAACAAGAACGAGCCTGCTCTGAAGGATGGTGAACGCCTCCTGAAGATGCTCTAGAAACCCACTCCCACCTTCACGCCGGCGAAGAATGCTGGGATGCGGTCCTTGCGCTCCTCCACATCGTAGGAATATGTGGGCGGTGAAAAGGTGAGATCGAGCCTTTCCTGCACCACGCGCATGTGCCGATCGCGGTAGGCCAAGCCGCCATACACATCGAAAAGCCAGTTGCTGCCATAGCTCAGGCTCTGGTAACCGAACAACAAACGGATGTCGTTGAAAGTGCGGATATCATGCAGCTTTTCGTCCTCGAGGAACGTGCCATCGGGCTGGCGCACAAGTATGATCTTCTCGTAGCTCAAGTGCGCGAACGCAGGTTGGATGTACCAACCTTGCGGTTCCAGATCATCGGTCAGGTAGAAGCGCAAGCCGCCGTGGTAGCTCAGGTTCGGCACGATCTCCGTACCGGCCCCGAAATCATCGGCATCATCTCCGGCGAAGCTCATGGCCAGATAGTTGCGAAGTGTAACGCCCACAGCTAATTCAACGCTCAGGTTGGGCGAAAGCGACCGCTCATAGTACAACGGTACTTCGCCACGGAAGAACAACAGAGGATTCGCCTTGATCACGTTCTTCACGATATCCACCGTATCGTACTGTGCCTGCAACCGATCCTTGTACAGGATCACTTTGGCCTTTGGCTGCTGTGCGGCCACATCGGTGGCGAAAAGCACGCCGATCAGGCCCGCGAGGGCGATGCGAAGAAGGGAGCCGGCGGCCATGCATCACGAAGATAGGCCGGTTTCGTTCCGCCGCAAGTGCCGCCGCCTCGATCGGCCTGCGGATCCTGCCGATATTTGCCGCCAATGATGTCGATCGAAGAGATCCAACGGCCGATCGCGGCCGAAATGCACGCTTTCGAGCCGCATTTCAAGGAAGCGATGCGCAGCCGCACTGCACTTCTGGATCGGATCATGCACTACATCGTGAAGCGGAAGGGCAAGCAGATGCGCCCGATGTTCACGCTCTTGAGCGCGCGCTTGTTCGGCCCGGTGAACGAAAGTGCTTTCGTTGCTGCTTCGCTGATCGAATTGCTTCATACCGCCACTCTGGTGCACGATGATGTGATCGATGGAAGTCCGCTGCGGCGTGGCTTCTTCAGCATAAATGCCCTTTGGAAGAACAAGATCGCGGTTCTTGTGGGCGATTATTTGCTCAGCCGCGGATTGCTACTCGCGATCGACAAAAGCGAATTCGATCTGCTGCGGATCGTGAGCACCTCCGTACGCGAAATGAGCGAGGGCGAACTGCTTCAACTGGAAAAAACGCGTGACCTGAATTATTCCGAGGAGATCTACTTCGATATCATCCGGAAAAAAACGGCCAGCCTGATCGCGGCCTGTTGTGCGAGCGGCGCCAGCGCAGCGCGGCGATCGGCGGAAGAGATCGAACGGATGCGCCTTTTCGGTGAATACAGCGGGATAGCATTCCAGATCAAGGATGATCTTTTCGATTACGGGACCGGTGATGACATCGGCAAACCCTCCGGGCTGGACATCAAGGAAAAGAAGCTCACGCTTCCGTTGATCCACGCGTTGCAAAAGGTCTCAACGTCCGATCGGCGCTGGATGGTGAACGTGGTGAAGAACCACAACGAAGATGGAAGGAAAGTGGCGCAGGTGGTGAAAATGGTGGCCGAAGCAGGCGGCATTGAACATGCGCGGATCAAGATGCTTGATTATCGCGATAAGGCACTGGACGTATTGCGAGGATTTGAACGGAACGAGGCGCGCGATTCGCTTGAAGGCCTCGTTCAACTTACCGTGGAAAGAAAGAAGTAGATGATGCGATCCTCATTCATCCTGATCATTTCGATCCTATTGATCGCCTGCGGAAATAGAAGCGAGAATTCCGGAGAGAAGGAAAAAGCCGTTACGAAAACTGATACGACACGCACTGTCGTAGATGGGATCGACGAGGTGCGCGATGAAAAAGGCAACCTGATCATGCGCGGCGAACGCGTTAACGGCCGGCGAGAAGGCGGCTGGGAATCCTACTTCCCGAATGGGACGCTTCGGAGCAGCGGCACATTCGTGAACGGTGTGCGCGAAGGACCGACCACGGTCTATCACGAGAATGGGAAGATCTTCTATACCGGCTGGTACAAGAACGGAAAGCCCGCCGGCGAATGGACGTTCCATGATCCGGATGGTACGGCCCGCAAGATCGCGCGCTACAGCGATGAAGGCATCTTGCTGGAGGAGCGTGAAGTGAAATAGACGATCGGAACTGAGGACTACATGAGCCTTTACAACAAACTGCAACAAGCCCGGAGCGAGGAAGATGTAAAGGACGCTTACATCAAGGCGCTCAACCTGAAAGGCTACAGCAAGAACCTGATCGATATACAGACGAAGGAGATCTGGTTCGAGGCGAAGGATAGCGGCAAGAATTCAACCTACGCGATGTTCACGCAGCTGCTGCATTATGTGCAACAGGCGCTGGACAAAGGTGATCATGTTCCGCCGTTCCTTGCTGTGATCGATACGCAGAAGGCGGCGATCATGAAGACCGCCGATGTTGTTCCATTCCTGAAGAAGAAGACGATCAAGTGGGGCAAAAGCGCAAGCGGCTACACGCAGGAAGCGCTTGATGCGGTCTCCGCTTACATCGGTACCTATTTCGTTTCGTTCCGGATCGAAACGCACGAAGAGGAATTCATCACCACCGTAAAGAACGCGATCGCTTCCGGCGACATCATCCGCGTTCCGATCACGCCGGACAATCTGAAGCAGGTGTTCGACAAGTGGGTGAACATGATCGGGAGCGAGATCAAGGACGTGAAGCCCGAGGATCATGCGCTTCTCTTCTTCGCCGATATCATGAGCGACGGCATAGTGAGCACGCACGATGATCTGCCCGCGCAATTGCTGCACAAAGGTAACAAGCCGGTTTTCGCGCTCGGTGGAAGGATCTATGAGTTAGGCAGCCACGAAGGTTACAGGCGCTTCTGGTCGATCTACCATCGCCCACCCGATCCGGAATACCGCAATTATCTGCTCGAGCGAAGGGACAGCTTGATCCCGCTGGATGAACGCAGCTTTAAAGGCGCGTACTACACGCCGCTGCATGTGGTGGACAAGGCCTACGACAAGTTGAGCGAAGTGCTCGGGAAGAACTGGCAGAAGGACTACATCGTGTGGGACATGTGCTGCGGCGTGGGCAACCTGGAAGTGAAGCACAGCAATCACCGCAACATTTACATGAGCACGCTGGATGCGGCGGACATCGATGTCATGAAGGCTACTAAGACATGCGTGGCCGCCACGCGATTCCAGTACGATTACCTGAACGACGACATCACGGATGATGGCGGGATCGATTACAGCCTCACCAACAAAGTGCCCGAAGGCTTGCGCAAAGCGATCGCCGATGGAAAGAAGATCCTGGTGCTGATCAATCCGCCTTATGCGGAAAGTGGAGACACACTTGGAAGTGAAGCAAAGAAAGATGTGGCTTCAACAAGGGTGGCAAGCCAAATGCAAAACTTAGGATTCGCGAGTCGGGAATTATTCGTGCAATTCTTGGTACGGATTGCTAATGAAATTCCTTCTGCCACCATTGCTATGTTCAGTACTTTGAAGTATGTCAACGCACCTAATTTCGAAAAGTTCAGGCAGTTTTGGAATGGTGAGTATTTGGGAGGTTTTGTCATTCACAGTAAATCGTTTGATGGATTAACAGGAAATTTCCCGATTGGATTTCTGATTTGGAAGACGCGAATGAATAGTGTTGTCAAAGCAGAGATCAGTAAAGTCATTACTGAAGTCCTAAACAAGAAGGCTGAACCGATCGGTGAGAAGTCATTCTTCAACATTGCAAATATCAAAACCTTAAATACTTGGATCAAACGACCCAAACCAAATAACGTTGAAGCTATCCCTTTAAAGAATGCCGTGACTCCGGCCGTCAAGACGATTGATATCCGAGGGAAATTTTGGTCCACCGATGCTATTGGCCAATTTCTGTGTGATAGTAATGACTTACAGCATGCGGGGCAGCGCACTGCCATCTTTTCCTCAACATTTGGAAGTCCTGGCTCACTCTTCATTAATCCAGAAAATCTCTGGCAAGTCGCGATCGTCTTTTCCGTCCGCCGCCTGATCAAACCAACCTGGCTCAACGATCGTGATCAGTTCCTTCAACCTACTGAACCGCTCACCGAAGAGTTCAAGAACGATTGCCTCGTCTGGATGCTCTTCAACGGAAGCAATCTCAGCGCTTCAGCGAACGATCTGCAATGGAACGGCAAAAGCTGGAGCATCGTCAACCATTTCATTCCGTACACCGAGCAGGAGGTCGGCTCACCCGATCGCTTCGAAAGTGACTTCATGGTACGGTACATGGTCGGCAAGGAATTCAGCACCGAAGCGCAAGCTGTTCTGGATGAAGGACGCAGGCTCTGGCAGGCGTATTTCGCACACACCGACAGCCGATCGATACGCGACGAGTTGAAGTTGAACCGCGCCGATGTGGGCTGGTACCAGATCCGCAAGGCGCTTCAGGCGCGCAACGCCAGCGGCGACTATCCGCCGGTGAATTTCAAGCCGTTTGAAGAAGCGTACAAGGTGCTCACGGAGAAACTTCAGCCCATGGTGTACGAGCTGGGCTTCTTGAAGAAGTGAAGGTCATCCGATCGTTCTTCGATGTAACACCGGCTGATCCTTTTTTGTTCTCTTCGATCGATCCACTTTCGAGACCTTGATCGACCAATACACTATGATCGGTACGCCGATCATGGAAGGGAGCGCCCATGGAAGCCACGCGGGCCACGGGCCACCGGAAATGTTCACCACCAGGAACGCCGTGGAAGTCGCGATGTAAGAACCGATGATCATGCCGATGTGCCTTCTCAACCACGCATTCTTTGGCGCGATCCAATTCCTTCGCATCTGCAACATCAGGCGGATCTCTCCTGCGATCAACACGGCGCTCAAGATGCCTAGCCTGATCAACACCGGATCGCCGATCGCGAACATCGCTGCATTGTTCAATAAACCGATCAGCAGCACCACCATATCGCTCCGGCGCAATTCAACCGTGCGGAATTTCGCGGCGCGCTCGCCGTTCCATGTCATGTAGAATGTGAAAACACCAAGACAGAACAGGAATTCGCTGGCGATGATGAGAGAAAGTACCAGTGACGAGATCGCAACGGAATACATCGATAAGGCAAATGTCCTTCCGATCCATCTGTGCCGCATGCCACCTTTCTGTGCGATCAAGTTGATCCCACCGGTGATCAGTGCGACCGAACCTGCCGCGATATGGATCGCCAGTGCGATGAACTTGAGTGTTTCCAATTTCGATCGGGACTTGTGACGAAGCAACAAAACTTCGATCGGATCCGCAATGGATCGAGTTATCGACAGATACGGACCGGTTCGGCCCGGCGATCGATCAGCTTGCTTTCATGCGCTTGGTATTACACCACAGATGGACACAGATGAACACAGATCTAAGTGACAATTATCGATCAATAGAAAAGATCTTCTTCTTGATCATAGATCTACAATGCAACCCTTCTCCATTCCAGGCGGGCTCTTTTGAAATTGACGATAAGACCTATGTGCAGGTTCGTGATCCGTAAATAATTCAGCATCTGTCCGAGTTCATGATCCGTGATCCTTTCGATCGTCTTCGTATCCACAACGATCCGTTCTTGAACAATGATATCCGGCACGAACTCACCGACCAATATGGATTTATAGATGACCGGAAATCGCGGCTGTTGCAAAAACGGAATAACTCGAAGTCCAAGTTCGACGCACAAGGCATTCTCATATGCCTTTTCCAACAAACCATGACCGATCGTATTCAGCACTTCAAAAGAAGCTCCAATGATCTCTTTGGTTCCAAGAGAGAACATACCCTCCGCATCCTCTGCCATCATAATTTGAAATTACCGAAGGATCGACGAGATATGATCTGGACCAACGGATCATTGGCAATGTCATTCATCTGTGTTCATCACTGTCGATCAGTGGTTGTCATCACATTCAGTTGTTACAGGTTCAGAGATCGGTCCCGCAGTCCTCTTCTCCTGCTTAAATTCGTGACCCTTCAAAAATGATCCAGCCGCACGCCATACAACAGGTAAAGGAAGCCGCGCGTGTGGAAGAGGTCGTGGGCGAGTTCGTTGCGTTGAAGAAAAAAGGTCCGCGATACCTCGGACTTTGTCCGTTCCACAACGAAAAAACGCCGTCGTTCAACGTAACACCCAATCTGGGTATCTTCAAATGTTTCGGTTGCGGCGAGAGCGGTGATTCGATCACTTTCCTGATCAAGCACGAGCACCTCAGCTACATCGAAGCGATCCGCTGGCTGGCGAAACGTTACCAGATCGAGCTGCCCGAAGAGGAACAGTCGCCCGAGCAACAGATCGAGCAGAGCGAACGCGAAAGTCTCGCAGTGATCCAGACGTGGGCGCAAAAGTGGAGCAGCGATCAGCTTTGGAACACTGAGGAAGGAAAGCGGATCGGGTTGAGCTATTTCCATGAACGAGGTTTCAGCGATCGCACGATCAAGGAATTCGATCTTGGTTATGTTCCCGAAAAAGGCAACGCATTCGCGACCGCCGCGATCGCGCACGGCTTCGATCCGGATCTGCTTGAAAAGGCCGGTTGGATAAAACGTCGCGAGGATGGAACGCCATGGGATTTCTTCCAGGGCCGCGTCACTTTTCCGATCCATGGATTGAGCGGACAGGTGATCGCCTTCGGTGCGCGCACGCTGAAGAGCGACAAGAAACTTCCGAAATACTTCAACTCGCCGGAAAGTCTGCTCTATGTGAAGAGCAAGTCGCTCTACGGGATCTTCCAGGCGAAAAAAGCGATCGCCGAACAGGAACTCTGTTACCTGGTGGAAGGCTACACCGATGTGATCAGCCTGCATCAATCGGGCATCGCGAACGTCGTGGCCAGCAGCGGCACCAGTCTCACCGAAGATCAGGTGCGGTTGATCAAGCGCTATGCTCCAACGGTGTGCATCCTGTACGATGGTGATGCCGCTGGCATGAAGGCGAGCATCCGCGGGATCGACCTGATCCTTGCCGAAGGATTGAACGTGAAGGTGGTGACCTTTCCGGAAGGCGAGGATCCGGACAGTTTCGCGAAGAGCCGCAGCAGCAGCGAAGTGCTCGATCACCTCACGCGCACCGCGCAGGATTTCCTGGTCTTCAAGGCTGGCCTGCTGATGGCCGATTGCGGTGATGATCCGGTGAAAAAGTCGGCCGCGATCCACGAGATCGTCGAGAGCATCGCATTGGTTCCCGATCACATCCTGCGATCGCTGTACATACAGCAATGCAGCCGCATGCTGCAGGTGAACGAGCAGGCGCTGCTGAGCGAGATGAACAAGGTGTTGCGCAAGCGATACCGAAAAGGGTTGGGCGAAGGAGCATACGTTCCGGAGGAAAAACTGGCGCCGGAACTTTCAGCGCCACAACCGACGATCGAGGAACAAGGCACCAGCGTGCAGGAACGCGATCTGTTGCGCATGTTGCTCCGGTATGGGCACGAAAAAGTGATGGCACCGTTCTTCGATCCCGATAAAGAAGAAAAAGTTGAAGAGGAAACGACCGTTGCTGAATTGATGTTCGAGATGCTTGCGATGGACAACATCCTCTTCGATGATCCGATCTTTCGCGAGATCTACCTGGATTACCGCCACACAAGCAACCTTGGCGGCAATGTGGATGCAGGCCGATATGTCGGGCACGAACAAGAGGATTGGCGAAAGACCGCGATCGACCTGATCACGGAGAAACACCAACTGAGCCCGAATTGGAAGGATCGCCACAAGATCCATGTGAAGCGCGAGAATGAGATCCTGTTCGCTGCGCTGGAGGAAGCCGTTTACATTCTGAAGGAACGCCGGCTCGATCGAATGATCAAGGACCTCCAGGAAAAGTTGAAGAACACCACGGATGAAGAGGTGATGCTGCTGCTCGCGGAGATCCAAGTGAAGAACACCTTCAAGCTGCAGCTCTCCAAGAAGACAGGACGCGTAGTGGTGGGCTGATCGGTTAGTTTTGTTCAGTGCACGTACACGATCATGGCGCCCATGATCATGCATCACATGATCGGACGCGGCATTCAACAAAGGCGCTGCGGATCGCGTTCTTCCTGAACCTTTTCTTCACTGCTGTGGAAGCCGCCGGCGGCCTGTGGACCGGCAGCATCGCCATACTGACCGATGCGTTGCACGACCTCGGTGATTGTGCCGTGCTCGGTGCCGCGTGGTACCTGCAGAACATCGCTACGCGAAGCCGCGACGAATTGTACAGCTACGGTTACGGGCGCTACAGCATGCTCGGCGGCTGGCTTGCGGCAGGCATGCTCATCATCGGATCGCTGGTGATGCTCGGCCTGGCGATCCCGCGTTTGTTAGAGCCGGAGTTACCACATACGCAAGGCATGATCGTGCTCGCGGTTTTCGGGCTGGTGATGCACGGCATTGCGGCCTGGGTCCTTCACGGCGGCCGATCGCTCAACGAACGCGGCGTTTACCTGCATCTTCTGGAGGATGTGCTCGGCTGGGCCGCCGTACTGATCGGTGCGGTGATCATGCACTATACCAGTTTCGCCGCGATCGATCCGTTGCTCAGCATTGCGATAAGCGTTTTCATCCTTTACAACGCCGTGCGCACGCTGCGATCCGGCACCAAGATCCTCATGCAGGCCAAACCACCATCGATCGGGCCTGAAGGTGTGCGCGAAAAACTTTTGCAACTGCCCCAGGTGATCGATGTGCACGACCAGCATATCTGGAGCCTTGATGGAAATTACGTGGTCTACACGGTTCACCTGGTGATCGGTGAGACATCGATCCGCGAAGCGCTTGCGATCAAATCCAAGGCACGCGACATCCTACACGCCATGCATATCGATCACACCACGATCGAGATCGAATTGGCTGATGTACCATGCAAACCGGAAGCTCATTGATGAAGAAGAAGATCTTCCGCATGCTAGCCAGGGCGAATAAGATCCTGCTTCCGAAACTTTGGAATAAGGATCTCAACCGGCTCTCCAAGTTCCAGAAGCTGATGGTGGCCTGGAAATATTATGTCACGCGGAATTCCCTTTGATGGCGTGATCCTTCACCTTCCGCGTGAATTTGTCAAGAGGTATTCGTCGATGAATTATATGGTTTAATCTTCTAATTTCGGCCGGTGAAGGCCGTTTCGCTCGCTTTCTGCCTTATTTGGGTGTCGCTTTCGCATGCGCAGTCCCTGGTGCTGATCAACGAGATCCAGGCATCGAACCAGCGCACGCTTATTCACGCCGGTGGCGATTCGCCGGACTGGATCGAGGTCTACAATCCGACCAACCGATCCGTGGACCTGATGGGGATGCGGCTGGTGATCGCTGGCGATCAACACGCGATCGAAAATTCACTGAAGATTCCACCGCGCGGCTTCCGCATTCTCTACTGTGACGGACGATCGGAACTTGGACCGGATCATCTGCCGTTCCGTCTTTCGCGTGAAGGCGGATCGCTTTTGCTGATCGCACCGAATGGAACCAAGATCATCGATGTGTTCACCTGGCCGAAACTCTATGCGGATGAAAGCATCGGCCGGCAACCCGATGGCGAGCGCACCTGGAAGATCTTCTCTGCGGCAACTCCGGGAAAATCGAACAATGCTTCGATCGGAGCTGCAGAGCGCACTGCGAAAATCACCGCCGATCCGGCGCCCGGACACTTCGACGGTGCATTCAACTTGAAATTGAACGCGAATGGTGACCGGGTCATCTTCACCATGGATGGAAGCGAACCGGGAACGATGAACGGATCGGAATACAACGGTCCGATCCCGATCGAAAAGACCACTGCGATCCGTGCACGGGCGTTCTCGAAGGTAGGGATCGGTGGCCAGGAATTCACCGGCACGTATCATATCAGAACCGATCGGCCAGCGATATCGCTGATCATCGAAAAACCCGATCTGTGGGACACGTTGAACGGGATCGGATCGAACGGATCGACGGCGAACTACTCGCGGATCGGGCGCGAATGGGAAAGGCCCGCGTGGTTCCAGAAAGATGATGATACAACGACGATCGCTGTCGGATTGCGGATCAGTGGAAGCGGATCGCGCGGATTGCCGAAAAGATCCTTCAAGCTTTATGCGCGGAACAGGTACGATAGTCCCCCAACACCCTTCCGGTTTCGCGATGGCTCGACCTACAATGAAGCGATCTTACGCGCCGATGCAAGTCCGCATGCGTTCCTGCGCAACACGCTGATCGAAGCGATCGCGACCGATCCGCGGATCGAACTAGCCGTGCAGCCATCGGAACCTATCGACCTTTACCTGAACGCGGAATATCACGGCCTTTATCGCTGGATGCCGCCGAAGGATGCACAATGGTTGCGGGATCTTTCAGGTGCTGAAGAAGTAGATGTATTGGAAGGTCCGGCTCAGGAGATCGTGGAGGGAAGTGATGAACACTACAAGTGGGGTTTGAGCAAATTGCTCGTTGGGGCGCCGATCGATACGTTGGATAAATACTTCGATCTGGAAAGCCTGATCGATCTCGCGTGTTTCGACCTGTTCACCGGCCGCGCCGATCACGACCTGAACGTGCGCACCTACAGAACGCGAACAGAAGATGGCCGGTGGAAATGGGTGCTGTTCGATATGGACCTTTGGGCGCCGGTGACCGACAACAGCCTGGAGCGGATGGCGACTTCGCCGGGGATCGAAACGCCGTACTTCCCGCAACTACTTTCCGATCCGGATCTTCAGCGAATGCTTCTTGCGCGGATGTCCACGTTGAATGCGACGCTTTTAGCGGCAGATCGCACCGTTCCGATCGCTGATAGTATCTACCAGGAGAACCGCGAGGAATTGGAACGCGATAATGCGTTCTGGGCTGATCGGTTGAACGGCCCTTCGCCGGCTGATTCACATTCGCATCTGAGGGAATTCCTGCAGTTGCGTGGGGCGATCGTGATGGAACACCTCTCCGATCGGACTGAAAAAAACCTTCAAACAGTAACGATCGATGTGCCGGATGCTACGACCGGGACAATGTGGATCAACGGCCTGCCGTTGCGATCGGGAAAACAGAAGATCCAACTTTTCGCCGGGATCGAATACCGTGTGGAGATCGAGTTGGAAGAGAAGGACCGATCCGTTTCGTGGAGCGGATCTCAAGTGAAGGGAAACACCTTCACCTTCGATCCGGCGAGAATACGATCGATAAAACCGAAGATCGGAAAATAGGCTACGCCGGAACCGCCTGCAGCAGCGATTCGAAGAGCAACTTCCCATCGGTGTTGCCGAGGCGCGGATCGGCGGCGCGCTCGGGGTGCGGCATCATGCCGAAGACATTGCGGCCTTTGTTGCAGATGCCGGCGATGTTCTCCTTGCTGCCGTTCTCGTTGGCCTCATCGGTGACCATGCCGGTCGCGTTGCAATAGCGGAACAGCACTTGATCGTTGGCTTTCAGTTCGGCGAGCACATCGGCGCTGGCGTGGTAGCGGCCTTCACCATGCGCGATCGGGATCCGCAATGGCCGATCGGGGAGCGATCGGGTAATGATCGTGCGCTTGCTGATCGGTTTGATCCACGTGTTCTTCGAGATGAATTTCTGCTCCTTGTTGTGAAGCAAAGCGCCGGGAAGTAGTCCGGCCTCGCAAAGCACCTGGAAACCATTGCAAACACCGAAGACCAATCCGCCTTTTTTCGCGTGCTGTGCCACTTCCTGCATGATCGGAGAAAAGCGCGCGATCGCGCCGGAGCGCAAGTAGTCGCCGAAGGAAAATCCGCCGGGAAGCACCACCATGTCCACCCCTTTCAGATCATGGTCCTTGTGCCAGAGGCGTTCCACCTGCTGGCCCATGATGGTGCCCAGCACATGGATCATGTCCTCATCGCAATTGGAACCGGGGAAGATCACTACTCCGAACTTCATGGTGTGGATGCGGCGTTTGTGCGCGCCGCGAAGTTACGGCGGGAAGTGCGAAAGGGATAGAAGCGAAAAGCCCGCAAGCGAGGCTTTGCGAGCGCGGACTTGCAGCGGATAGCCCGGTGACGCTGGCCTTTGCAGCGGCATTCGCCCAAAGGATCGAAAAGAAGATCTCCTATTTCTTCCGATCGGTGCCGACCACGCGGTAGATCACTTCCGATGCGATCTCGCTGGTGGTATTCATCACAAGTATGTGATGGACATCGCCGAACTCATCGCGCTCGAGTACGTTGCCGGCGATGGTTAGCGCCCGGTAGACGGGCACGAGCGGTGTGGTGGAGCTGATCAACTGGCGCGGCGGAGTTGGAACGGTTTCACGGTGGAGAGCTCGCCATCGAGCACCATGAGGTAATACTCCTCACCATCGAGATCGGTGATGCGTACGCGCGTTACGGGACCGTTCACATCGCCGGTCTTCACGATGCGGCCGCTGCCGTCGCAGATGTCGAACAAGGCATCTTCGGTACCCGGCTCATAATCGAACATCAACAGGCGCTCGATCTGATCGATGCGCAGCCTTATCTCGTTCTGTGGGGTGGCCATGTCGCGGAGCTTTGCCTTGGATACGGCGGAAGGCGGCGAAGGGTTGCGATCTGTTAATCCATGGCACTTCGAATGAAATGCACAATATTCACTTGCCCATTCTTATCCCGATCGCAATTATCATAGACGAGGAAGGCATGATCGAACCCTTCACCATCGATCAGAATGCTGTAAGCACTGTTCACTTCCAATATGTCAGTGAACTTTAGGCCAATGATTTGTTCAACATCACCCGGTTGAATCAGTTCAATGTACTCATGCAGAAAGGATGCTATTCTGGCTTTACGATCTTCTATGGGCATCGAACATGAAATAGCAAATGGAACAAAAACATGGTTCAAGATCGAATTGTTCCAAAGCACCCACTCACCATTTGATGAATCACGGATCTGCATCATAGCTCGATTCCCATAACCTTCAAAGTCTGTAGAAATGGAGAAAATATCAGTTCGTCTTTCAGCAGTTGCTAAGTGGACATATAACGGGCAGTGTGAACATCCATCTGGATCGTCGTAAAGAAATATTTCCATTCCACTATCGATCCGGATACTATCGCTGATATCAAGATTCTTCCTGACATCGAACTCATGATCGGAAGTCAATGTACCATCTTCCTCCTTGCACCTTGAGATATACAGCATAAGAAGGATCACTATCGAACAATTAATAATGTTGAAGGTCTTTCGCATCTTTTGACTACCAATCACAAGAATACTAAACTTGAAGAGCTTCTAACCTTTAGATCCAATCAGAAAGCCCGGCCCTTGAACAGGACCGGGCCTTCACCCACCAAACCAGAAAACCCGACGAAAAAGATCAGTTACCCTGATCGTTGAAGATCCACAGAGGCGTCTCTGCGCTTAGCATGTTTGTAAAAGTGTTCATGGCAACAAGGGGTTTCGGAACGTTTACACCACCAAACTACCTTGATCCATACCGTTGAAAAAGTGACGAACGAGCAACGGTGGTGCCTGTACGGTAAGCGGGCAACTGCATCATTCCGCCGCGAGGGGCGGGCATTTCACACCGATCGGAAGCTTTTTCCGTTCTTCGTTCCGGAACCGCCTTTCACCGATCGGCCGATCCACCAAAAGCGCGTTTACTTACCTTTTCGGCAAACCTTGTAACATGGCACTTCGGGCATTGATCGTGGATGATGAGGCCGATGCACGGGACAACCTGCGGCTGATGCTGGAGGAACATTGCCCCGAGGTGCAGGTGATCGGCCAGGCGGGCAGTGCGCCGGAAGCGCGAGAGAAGATCAACGAACTGCAACCGAACGCGCTTTTCCTGGACATAAAGATGCCGGGTGAAGATGGCTTCGCGCTGCTGAATTCGATCTCTGAACTTGACCTGCCCGTGGTGTTCACCACGGCATACGATGAGTATGCGCTGAAGGCGTTCAAGCAGAATGCCTTGGATTATCTGGAGAAGCCGATCGATGTGGACGAACTGCAGCGGGCAGTGAAGAAACTGCAGCGATCCACCACGGAGATCATCCCGCAACAACCTTCGGCGATCGCGGCTTTGCTGAAAGATCCAGCCTCGCCATTGAGCTCACGCGTTGCGATCCCCGGACGTGATGGACTTGTGCTTCTGAAGCACGAGGACATCATGTACCTGGAAGCGAACGATAGTTACACGACGATCCATTTGAAGGATGGGAAACGATCGGTGAGCAGCAAACACATCCGCGTTTTTGAAAACAACCTTGATCCAAAAAGTTTCTTCCGCGTACACAAAT
This sequence comes from Bacteroidota bacterium, assembly GCA_023418095.1. Lineage (GTDB taxonomy): Bacteria > Bacteroidota > Bacteroidia > Flavobacteriales_F > PHOS-HE28 > PHOS-HE28. The sequence goes on along the minus strand of JAEZDL010000220.1, from coordinate 22,517 downwards.
CCTTCATCATAAACCTGGCGCACCTCAAGGGTTTCAATCGATCGGAAGGCAACATGGCCGTACTGGACAATGGCACGCTGATCCCTGTTTCGCGCCGGAGGCTTCCCGATTTCCTTTCCCTGATCAATACGTTCTGATGGATCTCCGCGCGGCATTCCTTCGCGCCATCACATTCGTTGTAGCGGGCTTCTGCGGATCGTTGTTCGCGCAGCAACACGTCTTCATCCACTACACCACCAAGGATGGCCTGGCGCAGAGCCAGGTTCGCGCAATGGCGCAGGATGAACTCGGTTATCTCTGGTTCGGAACGCTGGGCGGCGCGAGCCGTTTCGATGGATCGGAATTCATCAATCACGCGTTGCAGGAAGGTCTGCCCGATGCACAGATCAGCGCGATGGTGCAGGATCGGAACGGTGTGCTCTGGATGGCGGCCGGATCCACGCTGGTGCGGCGTGAAGGCCGATCGTGGATCAAGGAGCCGCTGCCCGTTGAAAGCAACGGCGCACGGATCATGAGCCTTGCCGCTGGTGAAGATGGCCGGATATACGCTGGAACTGATGGTGGCGGCCTTTTCGTTCGAGATGGTGCCGGCATTCGATCGCTGGAGAATTACCCGATCGATACAGCGGCAAATGTGCGCATGCTGCACATGCTTCGCGATGGAAGAATGTTGATCGGCTTGCGGAACGGGCTGCTGCTTTGGGACAAGTCGAAATTCTCGATCGTTCCGCTGGATCAGGCGGATCCGCTTGCGATAAGTGCGATCGCCGAAGCGAAGGATGGAAGCTGGTGGATCGGAACTTTCCTCGACGGACTTTTCCATGTCGATCCGAAAGGAAAGGTGACCGCTTACGATGAAGAGAACGGATTGATCCGGAACAACGTGCGCTGCCTGCTGGTGGATGATCGCGATCGATTATGGATCGGGACCAAGTTCGGTTTGAACATGATCGAGAACGGGCGGATCAAGGTATTCACCGTGCATCAGGGAATGCCCAACGACAATATCTGGTGCGCGTACCAGGATAGTGAAAGCAACATCTGGTTCGGAACCGATGGCGCGGGCGCGTTGCGTTTCACCGGCGATCGGTTCGTGACCTTCACGGTGCGTGATGGACTTTGCAGCGACCTGGTGATGACGGTGATCGCCGACGGGAAAGGCGATCTGTGGTTGGGAACTTATGATAATGGTCTGTGCCGGATGGATGGCATGGCGATGATCAATACGCTTGATGGATTGGCGAACAATACGATCTGGTGCGGCATCGCCGATCGGAACGGAACACTGTGGCTGGGCACCAGCGATGGGCTCTCGCGTTTGCAGAACGGAGTGATCGTGCCGCTGCCGAGGGAAGCTTCGCTGATAGGGCAACGTGTGCTCGCCCTGCATGAGGATGGCCGCGGACGGATCTGGTGCGGAGCGCGCGATGGTCTTTACGTGGTGGATGAAGCCGGTCTGTTGGAGCAATTCCCTTCCGGGGGAAATGGACCCGGCCGATCGATACGTGATATCCTTGCGATGGATGGATCGTACTGGCTTGCCACCGATCAGGGCATTTCGATCCTGGAAGATGGCTCGTTCCGGCAGATCACCGCAGCCAATGGGCTCAGCGATAACACGGTCTTCAGCCTATTGCGCGATCGGAAGGGCCGGGTGTGGGCGGCAACATCCAACGGTACCACCTGCATCGATGGCGACAACCTTACTACGATCCGCTTCGCGGCCGATTTTGGATCGAACTACATCAACGCACTGCTTCTCGATGACCGCGGAAGGATCTGGGCAGGCAGCAACAACGGACTTTTCATGTTCGATCCGGACACCCTTCTCACCGATCGGTCAGCCTTCCACCACATCACAGTGAACGACGGTCTTCGAAGCATGGAATTCAACCTGAATTCTGCTTTCAAGGATGCGCAGGGAAGACTTTTCTTCGGGAGCACGGGCGGCCTGCTTTTCCATGATGCATCGCGTTTTCCGATCCATCCCGATCCACCCCAACCGCAGATCCATATAACCGGCATACGGAGCTTTCTGCAACAAACCGATTGGTCCGCACAGAGCGATAGCATCACCCCGGCAGGTCTTCCGATCGGTCTTGAGCTCGCCTACCGGAGGAACTATCTCACCTTCGATTATACCGGCATCAGTCTTTCCGAACCGGAAAAGGTGATCTACCGGTACCGGCTCACCGGCCTGGACAATGACTGGCTTTCTCCAACGGATGCGCGATTCGCGAGCTATAGCAGCCTGCCCAACGGCGAGTACACGTTCGAGGTGATGGCGAGCACGGATGGCGTCACTTGGAACGGTCCGGCGAGCTTCAGCTTCACCATTCTTCCGCCTTTCTGGTTACGCCCCTGGTTCTTCGTGCTCATGACAGGTGGGATCGGCGGCAGTGCGTTCGGCATACAGCGTTACCGATCGAAATTGCGTGAACGCGCCGAAAGAACCCGCCAGTTGATGTTGCGATCGCGTATGCTTCAACTCGAACAACAGGCTTTGAACGCGAACATGAACCGGCATTTCGTTTTCAATGCGCTCAACAGCATACAATACCATATCAACAAGCAGGATCGGGCCACCGCGAGCAAGTACCTCACCAGCTTCGCGAAGTTGATCCGCCGCAACCTCGATGCAAGCCAGACCGATACCACGACCCTTCGCGAAGAGCTCGAACGGCTCGAATTGTACCTGCTGCTGGAGAACATGCGCTTCAAGGACAAATTCGAATACTCCATCAAGATCGATCCAGCGGTTGATGCCTCGGAGATCAGGTTGCCTGCGATGATGCTTCAGCCATATGTGGAGAACAGCATCTGGCACGGCATACTGCCCATGGACCGGCCTGGACATGTGGAGATCGTGGTGGAACCCGCGAGTGAAGGAAGGGTACTGGTGCGGATCGAAGATGACGGGATCGGCGTGCAGCAAAGCCTGAACAACAAGAGCGGATCGGACAGCGATCACATTTCCCGCGGGATCGAGATCACGAAAGGCCGTGCGGATGTGCTTCGGCGCCTGGACCTCACCGACATAAGGATCAACGGTCCGGAACAATGGCAGGATGCGGACGGGCGAATAATGGGCACCAAAGTGGCCATAGAACTGCCGGGACCTGCCATTCCTCAAAAAACCGGCTGAAGCTGTTGCATTCGATCCGCTTCCCGTATATCTTTGGTTCCGTGCTGAAGATGAGATCCCTCCAAGTGATCGGTATTATGCCCGCTCTGCTGGCGTTCGTGCTGTTGTTCTCCTCGTGTACCAAGGAGGAGATGGTGACCCCTGCTGGCGTGCAGCCTGTAGCGATCACCAAGGGCCTGATGACCGAAGGCCATGGCACGCCAGGTGAACCTTCAAGCTTGAACGGGCGCGACACCGAAGATCCTTCATCCGGGGAAGGCGACAGCATCAGCGATGATGGTGATGATATCTCCGGCACCGAACGCAAGAAGAAGCGATGATCCGACCCCCTCGGCTCCCGCTTCAGTAGAGCGCCCGGCAACACCGGGCGTTTTTATTTGTAAGCCCGTTCCTCGCCTTCACATCACCGTTCCTTCAAACCGGGGTGATCCGCGGACGGAAGTGCTTTAGTTTCATTCCTGAAAATAAACGCCCCTTCCAGCGTATGTCCAACAAGGCCCATGATCATGTGCATCGTTTGGTGAGATCGATGTCGCGGGCTGAAAAACGTTATTTCAAGTTGTTCACCAGCCGCCACATGCTGGGTGGGCAGAGCAACCATCAATTGCTCTTCGACGCGATCGCCGCGATGCCGGAATACGACGAGGTGGCCTTGTTGCAACGGTTCAAGGATGAGGCGTTCACACACCGTTTCGCGATCACCAAACGGCGGTTGTACGAGGCGATCCTCCGCAGCCTGGACGCGTTCCATGCCGAAAGCTCGATCGATGCACGGCTGCACCGCATGCTGCACCAGATCGAACTGTTGCACCAGCGTGCGCTGTATGAGGATGCCGCCAAGATGTTGCAAAGCGTGAAGAAACTAGCGCGACAGCATGAGCGGCATGCCATTATGCATCAGGTTCTGCAATGGGAAAGGAAATTGATCGAACGTGCGAACTATTCGAACGCGACCAATTCCGATATCGATCGGATCAAGGAGGAAAGCCTTCGCGCGACTGAAGACCTGGACCAGCTGGACCAGCTCTGGGATGCGAAAAGCCGGATCCTCCTCGGCCTTTACCGCCATGGAAAGGCGCGTGATGAGAATGCATCGATCGAGCTCCAGCGATCGCTGGACCTTCCGGTGATGCGCGACCCCGGGACCCTACGCAGCGCACGTGCGCGTTTCCTGTTCCACCACCTGCACAGCGCAGCGGCATTCGGCACCGGCGATCTTTCAAAATGCCTGGAGCACATGGGCGCAGCCTACGACGTGCTGATCGCGGAACGCGAGAGGTTCGCGGAGGAACCTTACCTGGTGCTTTCCGTGTTGAGCAATTTGATCTATGTACACGTGCGGCTTGGCCGCTACGATCGTGCGTTCGAACTGCTCGAGCATTTCCGCACGCTGCCAGCTGAATGGCAGATGCCGGAAAATGAGGATCTGGACCTGAAGCTCTTCTGCACGAGCACGAGCCTTGAACTTACGATCCACTGCCAGATGGGTGCCTTCGACAAGGCCATGGAAATGATGTCACCCGTGGAGCGGGGTCTCGCCGAACACGGAGAAAGACTGGGCGCGGTGCGCAAGGCAGGCTTCTTCTACCAGCTCGCTTATGCGCACTTCGGGGCAGGCAACTATGACAAGGCCCTGCGCTGGACGCACCGTCTGCTGAACGATGTGCGGATCGATGAAAGCGCGGAGATCGTATGCTTCGGCAGATTGCTCAACCTTCTTGCGCATATTGAAAATGGCCGGGATGACATGCTCCCATATGCCTTGCGCAGTACCGAGCGTTACCTGGAGACACGCGGCAGGTCACATCGTTTCGAGCCCATCTTCCTGGACATGGTGCACGGGATCATGCGATCGCGCAACCGCTCCTCGATCGGAAAAGTGTACCGTGAATTCATGGAAAAGCTCGCGCCACTGGAGGCCGATCCGATGGAGCATGTGGTGTTCGATCACCTCGATCCGATCGCGTGGGCTGAAAGCAAGATCACCGGCCGGCCGTTCGCCGAACTGGTGAAAGAGCGCGCCATGCGGATCTCCAAGGCCGCCTGATCAACCTTTTTTCAGGAAAGCATCCCACCCTTGCGCGACCAGATCATGTTCGCCGCCCTGGCGATCGATCAACCTGTAGCCGAGCGAAGCATCGGTCATATGGCCGATCACCGTCAGGTTCGGATTGCCTTTGATCTTTTCGTGATCTGAAAGTGCCACGGTGAACAGGAGTTCATAATCCTCACCGCCGTTCAATGCGCAGGTGCTGGGATCGAGGTTGAATTCACGCGCAGTATTGTATGTCCCCGGATCGATCGGGATCTTCTCATCGTAGATCCGTACACCCAGCCCGGAGTTCTTCGCAAGATGCAGTGCTTCGCTCGCAAGGCCATCGCTAACGTCGATCATGCTCGTCGGTTTCACTTCGAGCTTTTTCAATAGTTCGATCACATCCTTTCTTGGTTCTGGTTTCAACTGCCGTTCGAGGATGTAATCGTGTCCTGCCAGGTCAGGCTGCGCGCCGGTCTCCTTAAAAACCGCCTTCTCTCTTTCCAGGATCTGCAGGCCCATGTACGCACCACCAAGATCGCCGCTCACCACGAGCAGATCGTTCTCCTTTGCCCCATTGCGCTGCACGATCCGATCACGCCCCACCACACCGATCGCCGTGATGCTGATGATCAGTCCACTGCGGCTGCTGCACGTGTCACCGCCCACGATATCGATCCCGAAATTCCGCGCCGCCAGGAGCATTCCTTCATACAATTCATCGATCGCTTCCACCGGGAAACGATTGCTGAGAGCGATCGAGACCGTGACCTGGCGCGGCTGTGCATTCATCGCGTAGATGTCGCTCGCATTCACTGCGATCGCCTTGTAGCCAAGGTGTTTCAACGGAACATAGCCTAGATCGAAATGCACGCCTTCAACGAGCATATCCGTTGTCACCACCTGCAAAAGATCCTTTCCGTTCTCTGCGGATGGATCGATCACGGCGGCATCGTCGCCGATCCCCAATAGCGAAGATGCATGTGACAAGCTGATGCGTGATGCGATCCGATCGATAAGGCCGAACTCTCCCAAGGTGGAAAGTTCGGTACGTACTGGCGTGGACATGGAACAAAGATCAGTCGATCCAGCCGGATCGAACACGATCACCTTTCATCATCCCAACGGCCCTTGTACAGCCGATACAGTTGCTTCTGGTGATCATCGAGGATGATCTTCCGGCCCTGGATGAACGCATGCAGGATCTCATTCGTGCGCATATCGAGCGCATCGCCGGCTGAAACGACCAACGTTGCATCCTTTCCTACCTCCAGGCTTCCGCAGCGATCGCTTATTCCAAGGATCGCAGCGGCATCCAGCGTGATCGCGCGCAAAGCATCCTCCGAGGAAAGCCCGTAAGCAGCGGCGGTCCCGGCGACGAACGGCAGGTTCCGCAGTCCGGAAGCCTCGTGTTCGCCCATGTAGCCCAATGCGAAACGCACACCACGTTCCTTCAACAACGCCGGTGATCTGTAGGGCAGATCCACATCGTCTTCCGGCCGGAGCGGCAGTGAATGCAGCCTGCGCAACACCACATCGACCTTGTGGTCGCGCAATAGATCGGCGACGCGCCATGCATCATAACCGCCCACGATAGCGGTGTGCGCCACGCCCTGGCCTTTTGCAAAATGCACGATCTCGGTGATCTCACGTGCCGCGTTCGCGTTCACGTACAAACGCTTCGATCCATTGAAAAGCCCGCGCATGGCCTCCAGTCGCAGATCGCTCGTTTCGGGATCCTTCACTTGTGCATAGGCCTTCGCCTGATCGAAGAACGCCTTGATCTCGCCGATCTTCTTCTCCCGTTCATCCTTCTTCTGCTGATCGGTCTCGCCGCGATCGGCCCACCAGCCCCGGCGTTCGTAGGCCGCCGGCCAGGTCATGTGGATCCCATCATCCGCCAGGATCACGGCATCCTCACGGTCCCAGGCATCGAGTTGCATCACCGAACTGGTCCCGCTGATCACAAGACCTTTCGGTGCAGCCTGCACCATGAGAACGCCGTTCGATCGCACCGTGGGGATCACTTTGGAATCCGTTCTGAAAGCTGCGGCCGACCGGAGCTCGGGTTCCATTTCACCAACATCGCGGTGATCGCGCATGGACCGCGTGGATTCGATCTCGACCAACCCGAGTTCGGAACTCATTCCGATGAACCCGGGATAGAGGTGCTGGCCTTTTGCATTGATCGTGGTATCGTAGGTTGTTCGCACGCCATAGGCATAGCCCACGTAATCGATCCTTCCATCGCGAAAACCCACGGCGCCCTCATCGATCACCTTGCCATCCCCTACATGTACCGTACCGCCGAAGATAAGGATGGATCGCTGCTGTGCACGTGCAGGTGGCGGTTGTTGCGCAAGCACGCTGAAAGCGGCGGACATGAACAACAGCACCATCTGCGTGCGGAGGGAACAATGACCGAAATTCATGGCTCCAGCAGATGTTCGTGACCTTCGCCGATATCATCGCAATGCCACAATTGATCGACATCCCGCTCAGGCTTCCGCGGTGATCCACCTTCCGCGTTCGCAGCAAGCATGGCGCGTATCAAGCGATCGCGTTCCTGCGCGATCAGCGCACGCATCTCTTCATCCTTCTTCACATCGTAATAGCAGATGCCATCAACATAAGTGCGCTGCACTTTCGCTTTGATGCTTAGCGGATCGGCGGACCACAGCACCAGGTCGGCATCCTTGCCGACCTCGATCGAACCGATCCGGTGATCGAGCTTCAGCATTCGCGCAGGGTTCAGGGTGATCATCTTCCAGGCATCCTGATCCGGAACACCGCCGTACTTCACCGTTTTGGCAGCTTCCTGGTTCAGCCTCCTGCACATCTCCGCATCGTCGCTATTGATCCCTGTATGCACGCCGTTCATCATCATCAATGCCGCATTGTACGGGATCGCTTCGGCCACTTCCAACTTGTATGCCCACCAATCGCTGAACGTGCTCGCGGACACGCCATGTTCGCGCATCTTCCCGGCCATCTTGTACCCCTCGAGTACGTGGGTGAAGGTGTTCACCTTGAACCCCATGCTGTCGGCCACGTTCATGAACATTTCGATCTCGCTCTGCACATAACTGTGGCACGTGATGAAGCGATCCCCGCGCAGCACTTCGGAAAGTGCTTCAAGCCGCAGATCCCTGCGTGGCGAAGGGGTCTGCTCTCTTTCACGGGGACGTAACGCGTTCCAAGCCCTCCACGCGGCATCGTGATCGCGCGCACGATGGAACACATCATAATAGAGCTGTTCAACACCCATGCGCGAATGCGGGAACCGTGTGCTTCCGCTGGAATTGCTCTGCGTGACGTTCTCGCCCAGCGCGAACTTGATATGCTTCGGCGCATCGGTGATCAGCATGCTGTCCGCGGGCATGCCCCAACGCAGTTTGACCAACGCGCTCTGGCCACCCACCGGATTCGCCGATCCATGCAGCAATTGCACCGTGGTGACGCCACCGGCCAGTGCCCGATAGATGTTCACATCATCCGGGTCGATCACATCGGCGATCCGCACTTCGGAAGTGATCATGTGGCCCGACTCGTTCACCCCTCGCGAGATCGCGATGTGCGAATGTTCATCCACGATACCCGCCGTGAGGTACATGCCGGTGGCGTCCACTTCGGTTACTTGCGGCTTGTTCCTTCCGGGGAATATCGCCTGCGGATCCAGGCGCTCACCGATCGAATGGATCTTTCCCTGATGGATGAGCACGTCGGTGTTGCGCATGATCCCTTTCGGGCCGTTCGTCCACACGGTGGCATTGCGGAAGATCGTGGTCGCCTGTTGTGGTGGCTCGATCCAGCCGGATCCGGTGAGGGGATGATGCAACGCGCCTCTGATCGGATAGAGCTTTTCCTGTCTGATCGCGGCACCGTTCGATCCGTTCCTTGCTCTTTCCGCCTTGCGGATCGCGCTCCAGGCGAACCAGGAACCGCCTTGTCTTTGGCCCTGTCCTTCCCACAATCCGCCATCGCGATGAATGCTTCCTGAAAGCCTGGTGATCGCGGACGGATCCTCTCTCGCTGGAAAGCTCAGGCTCACGATCGTACCGGTGCGCGAAAGGCTCGCCTTCACTTTCAAACTATCCGGTTCGCCGGGTTTGCGTACAAAGGCTTCAACATCCTTTGCCTTCTCGACCACATCCATCTGCATGCTTGTTCCGCCAAGATTCAGGTCGTATGTACCCGTCATCTTTATGCGATCGGCATCGGTGTAGACGAACCGCTTGCCCTTCACCCAATTCTCCATGATCTTGTTCTCCTCAGCGAGCAGGTGATCGGTGGTGATCAGGAGGTTCGCGAGCATTCCCGGTTCCAACCGGCCGATCCGATCATCAAGCCCGAAGAACCGTGCGGGATCAGTGGTGAAAGCGGCGATGGCACGCGACGGATCGAGCCCGCAGAGCACGATCCGGCGCATATCGCGCCAGAATTCCTTCATGTCCTTGCGCCCGTTCGTGGTGAACGCGAAGGGCACCTGCACACTGTCCAGCATGGCCGCGTTGAACGGCGCGAACTCCCAATGTTTCAACCGGGCGAACGAGACCTCCAGGGCATCGAAAGGATCCTGTACATCGTAGGATACCGGTAGTGCGACGGGCACCAGCATCGGCACGGACATGGCCTTGATCTGGTCCAACCGGGCATATTCATCGCCCGCACCTTTCACGATCGCGGGAAGCTTGAACTCCTCAAGTATCCGGGCCCAACGCAGTGCCTCGTTGCGATCGGAAGCTTCCACCACGATCCTTCCCTTCAATTGCATCGCGATATCCTGCAGCACCGCATCGGTCTGCCCGGGCCGCACCTGACCGCTGGCCCATTGTGCATCGAGAAATGTCTGGCGCAGGAGCGCGATCGCACCCATCTGCGAATTGGGATAACTGTCCGGCGACGTTCCTTTCCTGAAACTGAAATGCGCAGCAAGGTCTGGTTGGATCACGGATCTCCGGAGATCCTCATCGTCGAGAAGAAGCGCGGCCGAGGTACCTCGTGCGATCCCATCCATGCGATGCGTGTAGACCATGCCGAATCCGGCCTTGCGCAGTTCATCGGCCCGCTCCTCATCCTTGCGCAACAACACATGAGCTCGTGCATCCGCGCGCAAGGCACCATTCCAGTGCCGCGCGGCTTCCAACTCTGCTTTCCGATCATCCGCGGATCCGGCTGGCAGGCCAAGATCGCTGTACGGTTCGATCAGGGATGGCCAGATGTGGGCACCACGAAGATCGCGGACCATGGCGCCGGCAGGGACCTTCACATCCTCGCCAACTTCGATCACGATGCCATCCTTGGCCACCAGCGATCCCTTTGCGATCGTGGTGTATGGATCGGTGTGGACCACCGCATTGGTGAACACGACCAGCCGGGGAGCCACGTCCTCCACATGGGCCGGGGGCGGAGTGCTTTGCGCAGCTAGAACGAAAGGCAGGCCGAGGCAAGGAAGAAGGAACAACTGTCGCATCCGCGGCGAAAATAGAAGCGGTCCCGGAGCGGTATCCTTGCGAAATGTGAAGGATAAGGACAGCCTGATGTTGATCCCTATCGAATCACACCAGGTCCGGAACCTTTCCCACAGACCTATTTTTGTCCGCCGGTCCACCGATCGGACCTCACCATGGATGGAACATTCTTCCTCATGCTGCACAGCGTATTGCGCTATGTGCTGCTCTTTTTGCTGCTTGCGTCGGTATTCGTGAGCCTGCGCGGGTTGATCACCAAGGCGCCGATCCTGGTTGGCCACCGTGCGCTTACGGTATGGACCGTGGTGACGGCCCACACCCAACTGCTCATCGGGCTGATCCTTTACATCATTCGTGGCTGGTACGCGGCCGATCATACCACCGCAGTCGGCCGGTTCTGGAAAATGGAACACATCGGCATGATGGTGATCGCGGTCATCCTGATCACAGTGGGCCGGGTTCTCTCGAAAAAAGCACATGATGAATACAGGAAACAGTTGCATATCGTGATCTTCTTCCTGATCGCACTGCTGCTGATCCTGGCGGCGATCCCCTGGCCCTTCATGGAGATCGGTTACGGACGCGGATGGATATGATGCACCGGATCGTTCATTCACTTTTCAGCTCGGCAGTGCTGTTGATCGCTTGCGGCAATGGCGGTGATGATGTTGCGCAACGACCCGCTGGAACTTCCACCGACGGCGCAGCGATCTTCAGGTCCCAATGCACGCTTTGCCATGGTGAGGATGGCAAATTGGGGATCGGCGGAGCGAAGGACCTTACCGTTTCCAACCTGACGAAGGAAGAGATGATCGCTGTTATCACGCACGGTCGTGGCACGATGATGCCGTTCAACACGCTGCTTTCGAAGGATGAGATCGAGGCGGTCGCCGATCATGTCCTTAACTTGGGGAAGAGCGAATGATCGAACAGGGGAGCGTAAAGGCGGAGTCCGCGGTATTGATCGGCCTGATCACCGATCGGCAGGACGCGCAACAGGTGAAGGAATACCTCGACGAACTCGAATTCCTTGCGACCACCGCGGACATCGTTACACTTAAGCGCTTCACCCAAAAGCTGCACAAGCCCGATGGACGCACCTATGTGGGCAGCGGAAAACTCGCAGAAGTGAAGCAATGGATCGAAGAGAACAATGCCGACTCCGTGATCTTCGATGATGAACTTTCCCCGGCGCAACAGCGGAATCTTGAGAAGGAACTTGGCAAACCGGTGCTCGATCGACCGCGGTTGATCCTGGACATCTTCGCACGACGCGCGCGCACAGCGCATGCAAAAACGCAAGTTGAGCTCGCGCAATACGAATACATGCTGCCACGGCTCACCAAACTGTGGACACACCTGGAACGGCAGCGGGGTGGAACCGGAACGCGCGGTGGTGCGGGTGAAAAGGAGATCGAAACCGACCGGCGTCTCGTGCGCGATCGGATCGCGTTACTGAAGGACCAGCTCCGCTCCATCGATCGGCAGATGGCGACCCAGCGCGGCAATCGCGGAAAACTGGTGCGCGTGGCGCTCGTGGGATACACCAACGTGGGCAAGAGCACGCTGATGAACATCCTCAGCAAGAGCGAAGTGTTCGCCGAGAACAAACTGTTCGCGACACTCGACACCACGGTGCGCAAGATCGTTCTGGGCAACCTTCCATTCCTTGTAACGGATACCGTCGGTTTCATCCGCAAACTGCCCACGCAACTGATCGAAAGTTTCAAGAGCACGTTGGATGAAACGCGTGAATCCGATCTGCTCCTGCACGTGGTGGACATCAGCCATCACAATTTCGAGGAGCAATACAACACGGTGAAGAGCACGTTGAACGAGATCGGCGCCGGCGATAAACCGGTGATCGTGGTGTTCAACAAGATCGATGCGTACAAGCCTGCTCCACATGATCCGGATGATCTTGCACCGAAGCGAGAGGATCAATACACGCTCGAGGAATTGAAGGAACAATGGATGTCGCGCATGAGCGAGGAATGCATCTTCATCAGCGCCGCGGAGAAGCAGAACATCGATGGATTGCGAAAGCTCCTGTACGAACGGGTGAAGGAGATCCATACGGCACGCTATCCTTACGAGACCGATCTCCTTTTCAAGGACAGTTACGAGGACGAGGACCAGTGAGAACGGTCCGATGGAAAGGATCACCTGACAGATCGTGGCCACCAGTAAACGCCCGAAGAAAAAGAAGGCAGCGAAGAAGAGCGGCGCGAATATCCTGCTGAAGTTCCTGCTGATCGGCGCAGCCATCATCTTCATCGCATTCCTCGGCTTGTTGCAGGCCGTTCGAAGCGGTGTGTTCGGCGCGTTACCGAACGATGATGAGCTCCGATCCATCCAACACGAACAGGCCACGCTCGTGCTCGGGCTCAACGATGTACCGATCGGAAAACTGTTCGCACAGGACCGCACGAACGTGCGTTACGAAGATCTTCCGCCGCACCTGATCAACGCGTTGGTGAGCACTGAGGACGAACGGTTCTTCGATCATGAAGGTGTGGATGGACGCAGCTACCTGCGCGTATTCTTCCGCACCCTGATCGGAGGCGATCGCAGCGGCGGCGGCGGCAGCACGATATCCCAGCAGATCATGAAGAATCTGTACGGACGTAAAAGCCATGGGCCGCTCACCATACCGGTGAACAAGATGAAGGAAGCCCTGATGGCGCAGCGGCTGGAGCGCGTGATGACCAAGGAGGATGTATTGCTTCTCTATTTCAATTCGGTCCCTTTCGGTGAGAACGTCTATGGGATAGAAGCGGCGGCACAGCGTTTCTTCAGCAAGCGCACATCGGAATTGAAGATCGAGGAAGGTGCTGTGCTCGTGGGCATGCTGAAAGCGAACAGCACCTACAACCCACGCCTGCGGCCCGAAAATGCGTTGAAGCGCCGGAATGTCGTGCTCGCCCTGATGCGCGAGAACGGTCATCTTTCCCCAACGGCGGCGGATAGTCTTCAGGATCTTCCATTGAAACTGGATTACCGCGGTGGCGATGTCTTCGATCCGTTCGGCTACTTCGTTCACCACGTTGAAAAGGAAGCGCGCACGATCATCGCTGGCATCGCGAAGGAGAACGGCGATCGCTACGACATTGAAAAAGATGGCCTGCGCATAAGAACTACGCTCGATCCAACATTACAGCTCGCTGCGCAGGATGCGATCCGCAAACATCTCGCGGTGATGCAACCGAAACTCGATGCGGAACTGCGCGCGCGCAAAGTGCGATCGGCATGGGAAAAGTCTCCCAAAGGCGATCCTGCGCAATGGAAGGATAAAGCGAAACAGCCGCGCGAGATCTATGATCACAAAGGCAAGCGCGTCGATACGTTGAGCTATCGCGACAGCCTCTGGCATTACCAGAAAATGCTGAACGGCGCGGTTCTCGTGATGGATCCCACGGACGGTTCCATACGCGCATGGGTCGGTGGCAACGATCACCGCTTCCTTCCTTACGATCTGGTGCAGGCGAGAAGATCGATCGCGAGTACGATCAAACCTGTGATCTACGCTGCCGCGTTAGAAAAAGGACTTGATCCATGCACATACCTCGACAATGAGAAGCGCACGTATGGTGAATTCGAGGATTGGGCGCCGGACAATTTCGATCGGGATACGATCGGCGGTGAGGTCGCGATGTGGTACGCGCTGGCACGATCGATGAACCGCCCCACCGTGGACCTGTATTTCCGTACCGGCGTGGATACGATCGCAAGAACGTTCAAAGCACTTGGACTTCCGTTGAAGGATCTGGACAAACCAGCGGTGGCGCTCGGCGCGTCCGACATCTCATTACTCGAGATCGTTCCTGCGTACGGAGCATTCGCCGTGAAAGGAAAAAGAGCAACACCACAGTTGATCACCAGTATTTCCGACGCGCAGGGGAAAGTGATCTACAAAGCGAAGAAGATCGCGCCCAAGCAGGTGATCCCGGAATACACCGCAGCACAGGTTACCGCCATGTTGCAACGCGCGATCGATGAAGGTACGGGCGCCTCGATCCGGACACGCTATGGCGTGAATGCAGAGATCGCAGGAAAGACGGGAACATCGCAGGAATACAGCGATGCGTGGTTCATCGCTTATACGCCTGGAATGGTGATCGGAACATGGGTGGGCGCCTTCGATCCGCAGATCCATTTCAACAGCACGAACGGAACAGGAACGCAGCTTGCACTGCCGATCGCTGGAATGGTCTTGAAAGAGATGGAGAGCAGACCAGCCTTACGGAAACGTTACCTGCTGCCGTTCGAATGGCTCTCCGCCCATGAGATCAGTCTGGATTGCGAACCGCGCCATTTTCCCAATGCGTTGGAACGACTCATGGACGATGTTTTCGGGAAAAGGAACAGGCGCGATCGCAACGATACGTTGAAAGGCGCGCAGAAAGAGACCTTCTTCGATCGGTTGTTCAAGAAGAGGAATTAAGGCGATTCACCCAAAAGCCTGCATATCGCAAAGCCTCCGGTACTGCCCGCCCGCTTCATAAAGCTGCGCATGCGTTCCGCGCTCAATGATCCGGCCTTCCTGCATCACACAGATCTCGTCGCAGTGCTGGATCGTGCTCAACCGGTGTGCGATCACAAGGCTCGTCCTTCCTTCCAACATCTTGAAGAGCGCATCCTGCACCAGCCGTTCACTTTCGGTATCGAGCGCGCTCGTGGCCTCATCCAGGATCAGGACCGGTGGATCCTTCAGGACGGCCCGTGCGATGCTGAGCCGCTGCTTTTGTCCACCGCTCAATCTATTCCCGCCGTCACCGATGTTGGTCTGGTAACCTTCAGGCAAAAGCGATATGAATTCATGCGCATTCGCGATCCGCGCAGCACGTTCAATGTCGGCGTGCGAAACGCCAGGTGTGCCGAAAGCGATGTTGTTCGCAACGGTATCATTGAAGAGAATGCTGTCCTGCGTTACGATCCCGAGCAGCGATCGAAGATCATGGATCTTCATGTCACGGATGTCGATCCCATCGATCTGCACCGATCCTTCCGTAATATCAAAGAACCTTGGAAGCAGGTTCGCCAGGGTGGATTTTCCCGCGCCACTTGTGCCGACCAACGCAACGCTGCGACCTTTCGGGACGATCAAATTGATGTCGCGAAGAACCGGACGCACATACCGATCGGCTTCGATCACCACGTGTTCATAGGAGAACTGAACTTCCTTGAATTCGATCGCCTGCTCAAAACGCATGATCGACCGTGCATCCGGCTTTTCCTTCACAGTGTTCTTCACTGCCAGCAGATCGAAGATCCGTTGGCCCGCGACCGATCCGCGCTGGATCATGGAATAAGCCTGTGAGAAGCTCTTGATCGGTGCGAGCAGTTGTGAGAAAATGATGATGAACCCAAGGAAACTGTCACCGGTCAACGTCGGTTCCGATCCAAGTACGTACGATCCGCCGATGTAAGCGATCGTCGCCATCACGGCTGCACCAAGCGTTTCGCTCAGGGGCGACGCCATGTCCTGCCGCTTCACCATCGCGATCGATGAGTTCATCAACTGCTCGTTCTCGCGATCGAAACGCCTCTCCATCTCCGTTTCACCGTTGAACGCCTTGATCACACGGATCCCGGAAAGTGTTTCCTCCACACGGGCAAGCAGATCGGCGTTCTTCTCCTGCACGCGCGTGCTCTTCCGTTTCAGGCTTTTGCTCACGCGCGCGATCAACAGTCCGCTTACCGGCAGCAACAGCAGCGAGATCACCGTAAGTTCCGGCGAAAGCGTCACCATGGTCGCGAGGAACAACAGCACGGCGATCGGTTCGCGGAATACCATCTCGATGTACAGCATCACCGAGAATTCCACCACGTGCATGTCGTTGGTGATCAATGCAAGCAGATCGCCTTTTCGTTCACCCTGGTGAAAACCCAGCGGCAATTCCAGCAATTTTCCGTAGATCCTTTTCCGCACATCGCGCACGATCCGGTTCCGGAAATGCGAGATCGCGATCAGTGCGAGGTAACGGAACAGGTTCTTCAGCAGAAAAAGCACGACAACGGTAATGCTGATGATCAGCAGCGCGCCCATCTGCCCGTTGTTCTCGATCAGCCGCGTCAATCCCCAGTTGAAGGTGCCTTCCAATCCTTCGCGTGTCCAGATCTCCGCCGGACGCTCATGTACCGCTTGCACCTGGCCGAGCAAAAGCCGCAGGAACGGGATGAACAACAGCAACGAGACAAGGTGGAAGATCGTAGCGATCAGGTTGAAGACCGCGTTCAACACCGCATAATGCCGGTACGGCGCACCGAACCGTAGAATGCGGAAGAAGTTCTTCATTCGACCGGCGAAGTTAGCCGCGGGGCCGATCGGCCTTTGGCCACTGTACTTGCTGCGCGGTTCAAGCTAACTTCGTTGCGTGGACAGCGTAAGACAGAACAAGGTGAACAGCCTGCTCCAGCGCGAGCTGGCCGAGATCTTCCAGCAGGAAGGCCGCAACCTGCTTCCCGGCGGATTGATCACCGTTTCCGCGGTGCGGGTAAGCCCCGATCTGGGGATCGCAAAAGTGTACCTCAGCCTTTTTCCGGTGAAGGACAAACAGGCCGTGATCGGAACGATCAAGGACCAGTCTCACCGCTTGCGCGGCCAGTTGGGCACCCGGATCGGAAAACAAATGCGCGTGGTGCCGGAACTCCTTTTCTACATCGATGATTCGCTCGATCGGGCGGAGGAGATCGATCGGTTGTTGAAGGACGGTTGAGACGGTTGGTGGATGGAGGTTCAAGGTTCAGCAACATCCAACCTCCATCCTCCAACCTCCAACCGCAATTTGACCCGATCTTCGCACTCCATGCAGTACGATCCGGTCAAGCGCCAGCTCGGTGAGGTCTTCAACCGATCGCCTTTCCTACGCAAGCTATTCTACGGACTTCTCGATCTGCTGCTGCTGCGCGCCTGGCACATCCAGCGGGAATTGCGGATCTGGGCGAAGGGCAGGCGCGACCGGCCGATCGCGATCTACGATGCCGGTGCGGGTTTCGGCCAATATTCCTACTGGCTCAGCGGCCTTTCATCAAAATGGTCCATCACAGCGATCGATGTGAAGGACGAGCAGGTGCGCGATTGCAACGCATTCTTCCAACGCATCGGTCGGCCACAGGTGAAATTTCTTGTTGGCGATGTCACCAAATTCCAGCAACCCGGCACTTTCGACCTTGTCGTCTGCGTCGATGTCATGGAACACATCGTGGAAGATGAGGCCGCACTGCGTTGCTATAGCACATCACTCAAGCCTGGCGCCATGCTCATCATCAGCACGCCGAGCGATCAGGGCGGCAGCGATGTCCACGAGGAAGGCGAAGGATCATTCATCGAAGAACACGTGCGCGACGGCTACAACATCGACGATATCCGCGCGAAATGCCTGCGCAACGGCTTCAGTAAAGTAGATGCGCGTTACAGCTACGGCGCGCCGGGCAAGGTCAGCTGGAAGCTCAGCATGAAATGGCCGCTGCTCATGCTCAACGCGAGCAAACTCTTCTTCATCATCCTGCCGTTCTACTACCTCATCGCGTACCCGATCGCCTTCCTGCTCAATATTTTCGATGTCCGCATGCGCCACCGCACCGGCACCGGATTGATCGTAAAAGCATGGAAGTGAATTGTCACACTGAGCCGAGCCTGCCCAGAGCTTGTCGAAGGGAAGTGTTGGGCGTGTCCCTTTTGCCGCCGCTTCACAGCGGTGCCAAAAGGGTCGGGCTATCCGCTGCAAGTCCTCGCTGCGCTCCGGGCTTTTCGCTTCTATCCCTCACGCGCGCCTGCTGCAAGGTGAGTGCTTTCATTCGCATGTTGTCGTTCTCCCGTCATGTCAGGCTGAGCCGGCCGAAGCCTCTCCTGGCATGAACCTCCCCTTCCTCTTTGCCCGCCGTTACCTGCTCGCAAAACGATCGCAGAACGCGATCAACATCATCACCCTGATCAGCATCGTGGTGATCGCGGTGGTCACGGCGGCGATGGTGGTGGTACTCAGCACGCTCAACGGTATCGCCGATCTGGTGGACTCCATCTACAGCCCATTCGACCAGGATATCACCATCACACCGATCGAAGGGAAGACATTTGCCCGCAGCGAGATCGATCAGCAACAGATCCTGGAACTTCCTTTCGTGGATACTTCAAGCTGGGTGATCGAGGAGAATGTGCTTCTCAGGAGCGGAGAACAACAGGCCGTTGCCACGCTGAAAGGGATCGAACCCCAATACCTGGAGATGAGCCGCATGCAGGATCATCTTTTCAGTGGCGAAGCGAAACTGCGCACCGGCACCGGGCCGGCAGCGATCCTCGGCATCGCCTTGAAAGTGGATCTTGATGTTCCACTGGATGACGGCATTTTCACTCCGCTGGAGATCAGCGCGCCGATCCGTGGCAGGAAGCTGAGCCGTTACCAGCAACAAGCTTTCGATCATACTTCGGTCGCCGTAACTGGATCGTATTCCATGAACCTGGAATTCGATTCGAAATACGCCGTGGTGCCGATCGAAATGGCCGCGGAATTGCTCAAATATGATTCGTTGGTGAGCGCGCTGGAGATCCAACTTCAACCGCGCACCGATCTGGACAAGGCCGCCGATCAGATCCGGGCGATCGTTGGTAACGGCTTCCTGGTGCGCACGCGCTACCAGAAGAACGCCCTGATGTACCAGACCAACGCATCGGAGAAATTCTTCACGTTCGTGGTGCTTTCCTTCATTGGCTTGATCGGCGCGTTCAACATCATCGCCTCACTCACCATGATGATGATCGAGAAGAAGCAGGACATGCGCACCTTGATGAGCATGGGCGCCAGGCCCAAAGCGATCCGCAATGTGTTCTTCCACGAAGGCCTTCTGATCGTGGCGGTCGGTACGGTCGCGGGAGTTCTTCTTGGACTACTTGTCTGCATCCTTCAGGAAACCTTCGGCTTCGTGCAGCTGGAGGGATCGGTCGTGGAAGCCTATCCCGTGAAAGTGATCGGCACGGATCTGCTACTGATCTTCGCAACGGTGCTCGCGATCGGTGTGGTGGCCTCGTGGATCCCGCTACGCGAACTGAGCAGGCGTTTCCTTCACGCCACCGCGGCCAAGGTGTAGGTGTGCAGCACCTCGTCCAGGATCTCTTCCAGGATCTTCGGATCGCGTTCCGTGCAAAGCCGCAGACGGATCTCCTTCACGCTCGGCAGACCTTTCAGATAATTGCCATAATGCCGGCGCATTTCAACAACACCTTCCCAAGGTCCTTTCCAAGCCAGTGAATTCCGCAGATGTTCGCGCGCTGCTTCCACGCGATCGGCGATCGACGGCGCAGGCTGGCGTTCCCCCGTCGCGATGAAATGCTTGATCTCGTTGAAGATCCACGGATGCCCTATCGATGCACGGCCGATCATCACGCCATCCACGCCATACCGATCGCGATATTCAACCGCTTTCTCCGGCGAATCGATATCGCCATTCCCGAAGATCGGGATGGTGATCCGCGGATTCTCCTTCACTTTTCCGATCAGGGTCCAATCCGCCGGGCCTTTATAGAGTTGCGCTCGCGTGCGGCCGTGTATGCTCAGCGCAGCGATCCCAACATCCTGCAATCGTTCCGCTACTTCTTCGATGTTCTTCGTCGCGTCGTTCCAGCCCAGGCGCGTCTTCACCGTTACCGGCAATTTCACCGCTTTCACAACCGCGGCCGTCAGGCGCACCATCTTGTCCACATCCTGCAGGAGGCATGCACCCGCGCCCTTGCTCACCACCTTGTGCACCGGGCAGCCATAGTTGATGTCGATCAGCTCAGGACCGGCTGCTTCCGCGATCCGTGCGGCTTCCTCCATCGCATCTTCCGATCCACCGAACAGCTGGATCCCGATCGGCCGTTCGTGCTCGAAGATGTCGAGCTTCTTCATTCCCTTGGCGGCCTTGCGGATCAGGCCCTCGCTGCTGATGAACTCGGTGTACATCAGATCGGCGCCATGCTTTTTGCAGAGCGCACGGAACGGCGGATCGCTCACGTCTTCCATCGGCGCGAGCAGCAGCGGGAATTCCGGCAGTTCTATTGGTCCGATCCTCGGCATTGGAAAAGCCTGCAAAGGTACGGAAGCCTGTGCACTGCTTCAGAAATGAAATTCCGGGCTGGTAAATGAAAAAGCCGCCCAAGGAGCGGCTTTTTCGATCTCATCGGATAAGATCAATCTCGGCCTTGCGCCGTGCTGTAGTTGATCTTCAATGCATTGCTCTTGCGCAATTCCTGCTTCACGTCGGTCACGATCTTCATCGATGTTTTCTTGTCCACCTTCAGCGATCGTGTGATCTTGGGCCGTTCCACTTCCTGGCGGCGTTCGTTGTTGAGCACCACCCATGGATCGATATCCTCCAACTTCGCGAATTGATCGTTGAGTTGCATAAGCGGCTCCGTACCGAGTGCAGCCACCGTCGGCGGCCCGATGTAGATGTAATCCACCAATGCCTTGTCCTCCAGCTTGGTCGTTTCGGTAGCTTCCGGCAGGGAGATCTTCACCAGGGGATCCACTTCCCGCATCACAGTGGTGACCATGAAGAAGAACAGAAGCATGAAGATGATATCCGGCAAAGAGGCCGTGCTGATCGCCGGTGTTCCGCCTGAACCTTTATCCTTGAACTTGGACATGACTATGAACTCTTTGGGGCCACTTCCACGGGTTCTGCTTCGGACACTCGCTGCGGATACACCATACGGATGGCCTTGATCAATTCACGATCCTCTTCATCGCGTTCATCCAGATCCGAGAAACGGCGATCGAGCTTGTCCTGGCTCAATTCCTCACGCAGTTCCCGCACGGCCGCTTCGAGCTCGTTCTGCACCTTCACGTACATGTCGTACGTGGTGCGTGAACCGGTCTGCAGGGAGATCACCGCATTGCCTGGCAATTCCATGTATTCGCCCAGCACCTGCACGGCGTTCAACCGATCCTGCCACCGATCCAGCGAAGTCTGGTATTGCTGTTTCACCTCGGGATCGGTGGTCGAATTCACCCCGGCCTGGTATTCCGCCACTTTCTGGCGGGCTTCCTCTGCGGTCACCCGCCGTTTCTCCGGCAGGTTCGGATCATTGTTGGGGTTCTGCATGAACTCCTTTGCACCTTCACGCAGATCGGACAGATCCATCGGCTGGCCTTCCACCAGCAATTGATCCGCATCGTTCACGAGCACCTCGTACACGTCGCGCTTGTTCACATCCATGGTCACTTCTTCATCCACAACGGGTGGAAGCAGCCGCATGATCCCAGCGTCAGTATCCATGGTGGTGGTCACCAGGAAGAAGATGAGCAGCAGGAAGGCGATGTCGGCCATGGAACCGGCATTGATCTCCTGGATACCGCTACGTTTTCGCTTTTTGAGCATGGCTCACTTCATGAAACGGGTGACCTCGCCGTAAAGTATCGCCAGAACCGCGGCCGCAGCGGCGATCCCCGTCATGGTGATGCCTGCGCTGATCCACTTGGAAGCACCTTCGGAGATCCCCCAATCCGGGCGCACGGTACCATCGGCGATCGCATAGCTGATCGCAAGCAGCACCAAGAAACCGCCGATCCCGATCAAGGTAGGTAGTGCATTCTTCCCCGCGGTGAAGATCTGCACCAGGGCGAAGACGAGTATGACAGCGATGATCAGGAAGAAGGAGGCATACGAGACCCAAAGGCCTCCATCGATGCCGGTCTCACTTCCAGTGTAGATCATTACACAGAATACGATGCCCAGTACGGCTATGATCCATAGGGCGATCTTGGCGATCAAAGATCCTTGATGGCCCATTCTACCGGTGTTTGGAGAGATTATCCTTCACAAGAAGATCCACCAGGCCGATCGATGCTTCTTCCATCTGGCCGGTGATCCCATCGATCTTGCT
>JAEZDL010000145.1 GCA_023418095.1 Bacteroidota bacterium | reverse complement strand
GCGCTTCGGTCACCGCGAAGCCGAAAATGAGGCGGGCGAACTGGCCGTCGGCAGCCGACGGGTTGCGGAGTGCACCCGACAGGAAGTTGCCGAAGATGTTGCCCACGCCGACGGCAGCGCCGCCCATGCCGATGGTGGCGAGACCGGCGCCGATCGCCTTTGCTGCTGCTTCTTCCATGATGAAACTCCTTGAGAGATGTCCGGTTGAACTGCGAGGTTTGATCCGGCTCAGTGGCCGGGGTGGATGGCGTCGTTCAGGTACATGCAGGTCAGGATCGCGAAGACGTAGGCCTGCAGGAACGAGACGAGGAATTCGAGACCGGTGAGGGCCACGGTCATGATCAGCGGAAGCACCGCGCCCGCCACGCCGATCGCACCGAACGCGCTGAGCGAGGTGACGAAGCCGGCGAAGATCTTCAGCGTGATGTGTCCGGCCAGCATGCTGGCGAAGAGACGAACCGAAAGGCTGATGGGACGCGACAGGAACGACACGACCTCGATCAGGATCACCAGCGGCATGAGATAGCCTGGAATGCCGCTCGGCGCGAAGAGCTTGAGGAAGCCCAGTCCGTGCTTCCAGAAGCCGTAAATGATGACAGTTCCGATCACCAGCATCGCCAGCGCGAAGGTGACGATGATGTGGCTGGCGACCGTGAAGAAGTAGGGGAACATGCCGAGCAGGTTTGCCACCAGCACGAACATGAACAGCGAGAACACCAGCGGGAAGAATTTCATCCCGTGCGTGCCGGCAGATTCGCGCAGCATGTTCGCGACGAACTCGTAGGCCATCTCCGACACCGACTGGAGCCGACCCGGCACGAGACCACGGCTCGACGTCGTCAGGAATAGGAAGCCGCCAGCCAGGGCAACGGTCGCCACCATGAAGGCGGAGGAGTTGGTGAAGGAGAGATCGTAGCCCGCAACCTCGATCGGCACGAGCTTCGAGATCTGGAACTGATGGATCGGATCGTTGGCCAACCGGCCCTCCTTCGAATGGCGCGAACGCCTACTTTCCCTTGGGACCGGAGTCCCCGTCGCGCCCCTTGGCGCCGAATTCCGCAACCTGCCCCGCGGCGCGCATGACGTTCAGCACACCAGCGGCGAAACCCACCAGCAACATCACGATCAGCCCGATCGGCGACGTGCCTGCGAGCCCGTCGATGATCCAGCCAAGGCCGGCGCCAACGACGATGGCGGCGATAAACTCGCTCGACAGCCGCAGCGCGTTGCCAAAGCCCGCCGATCCGCCCGCCGCGTTACGCTGCTCCTCGGCCACCGGGGCCGGGCGCCGCTGCGCCAGCGCGCTGTCAAGATCGCGCAGTCTCCGGTCGAGTTCGCTTCCGGCATTGCCGGGCTGGCTTCCCGCCCCCTGGAGATCGCTATCGCCCTGCCGTTTTGGCCCGGCCATCGCGCCCTCCCCGTGGAGCCACCCGTCGCCGGGAGGCCGCCTCAAAGTCGGGCGCAACATAGTTAGGCCACCTTGCCCCGTCAAGCCGGGCGAAGGCAGCTCCAACGATGTATTTAGCGTAATGATTTCCGATAGTTATATCGGTGCGACAATGCGCCTTGCGGTTTGCCGCAGCCCCTGCGGGCGCAGGTGCGGGGGAATCTCCCCCCGGTGCCTCAATCCCAGCCGCCGTTGCGGGTCCGATAGAAGACGTGCAGGCCGATCTTGTCGGTGCGGTTCATGCGGCGCGCCCAACCCGGGTTGACGTAGGTCGCATAGTAGTGGGTCGAAGACCCTATCTCCGGCAGGAAAACCTTCCCTGCGGTCACGGCCATGGCGATCTCCTTGGCCACCTCGAAGTGGCGCGGGCTGGCGATGCGCAGCTTCTTGCCTTCGCAGGCAAAGGAGAACTGGCAGCGGTTACGCCAGTTCTTGTTCTGGTAAACCACGCCGCAGATGGTGTCGGGATAGGTCGGGTTGCGCACGCGATTCAGAATGACCTGCGCCACGGCCGCCTGGCCCTTCACGCTTTCGCTGCGCGCCTCGAAGTAGATGCCCTCGGCGAGGCATTTCTGCTCGGCCTTCGAAAAGACGGAAGCCGGCAACGGCCGGCTCAACCACTCATGATCCTTGGCGCCGACAGGCGGGATGAAGCGTCCTCCGGCTTCATCCTCCTCCTGCAGCAGGCTGGCGAAGGGCGAGGCGACCGCGAAGTCAGGCTTAGGCGGCGCGTAGGCGGTTGCGAGGATGTCGGGCTTGTCGTTGTTCACGAGCGAGGCGAGGTAGGCCGGGACGGCCGGATCGACCTTGCGCTCCTTGCGTGCGTAGAAGGCAGTCGCGATCTGGATTTCCTTGCCTTTGATGTCCGGCTCGACGAAGGCCATCTTCAGCTCCTCGTCGATGTCGGGAGACAGCAGCGAGGATGTGCGCTCGAGGACCGAGCCGGCGTTGAATGCCTTGGGCGGAGCCACGGGCGCGATGCGGACGATGCGGCCGCGCTTGTCGGAACGGTTGACGCGCGACTCGTCCGGTGTGGCTTCGGCGACGGCCTTGCCGCGAAGTGCAACGGTGCCGACGCCGGGTGCGGTCAGGCCGGCACCCGATACGGAGCCGGTCGAAAGTCCGGCGTCGACGAACGGCATCTCAGCCTGGTGAATCG
>JAEZDL010000142.1 GCA_023418095.1 Bacteroidota bacterium | reverse complement strand
GAGACCGCGTGCATTCAAGACTGCAACGGCGTGTGGGGCGGATCGGCTTCGATCGATAACTGCGGCAACTGCGTTGGCGGGAACACTGGCGAGATCGCTTGCACCATGGATTGCAACGGCGACTGGGGTGGATCGCAACTACCCGGCTCTCCGTGTGACGACCTTGATCCATGCACCGCGAATGACTTCTACCAACCGGACTGCACCTGTGCCGGAACACCGTCCGTTCCTGATGCCACATTCTATTTTGCGGCCGAGCAATTCTGTATGAATTCCTCCGATCCGGCACCTTTCATAGCTTCCTTCGGCGGAACCTTCCTGGGCGATGCCGGACTTGTGATCGATCCATCCACAGGGGTGATCGATCTTTCATCGTCCACTCCAGGTCTTCACGAAGTTCAATACCAGATCGGTGGCTCGTGCCCTGCTTCATCGACCATTCAGATCACCATCGTACCTCCGCCTGTGAGCGACTGGATCGCACCGCAGCAACTGTGCAGCAATTCCGATCCGATCGAGCTCAATACGCTTCTCGCAACTGGAGCGATCACGGGTGGCAACTGGTCAGGACCGGGCGTGCAGAATGGAATTTTCGATCCGGCCGGTATCACCGGCGCGATCATGCTGGAATATACGGTTCTGGTGGGCAGCTGCTCAAGCAGCACGATCCATCCGATGGACATGGCCCCAGCTCCGATCGCGTTCGCTGGACCACCGGCTTCGGTCTGTGGGAACGAGATCGAAATGGATGCTTCCACGGCTGCACAAGGAACATGGATCCTTCCCGAAGGTGTTGTCACAACCACACCGGATTCGCCAACGGCAACACTTATGGCAGGCGATCTTGGATCGTATGATGTCACCTGGTCCGTGACAGCGAACGGGTGCATGGATCAACATACCACCACGATCACTTTCATGGATCCGGCCACGGATATCTGGGTGGATGCAGGCCCCGATCGAACGATCACCATCCAGACAATGACCGAACTTTCGGGTAACGCTTCCCCCGGAACCACCACCACATGGAATACGATCGATGGGAATGGCACGATCACCGGACCATCGGCTCTTTCCACAAGCGTACACGGCCTTTCGATCGGTACCAATCGTTTCACGCTAACAGCCCGTGCGGGATCCTGTGCGATCGCGATCGATACAGTAACGGTGTTCCTGAAAGAGTTCTTCATTCCCGCCGGATTCTCGCCGAACAACGATGGAGTGAACGACTTCTTCGAGATCACCGGTCTCGATAACTTCCCCGGCACAGGCCTTCACATCTTCAACCGCTGGGGGCAGGAAGTCCTGTCCAGCGCCGATTACCGCAACGATTGGAACGGCCGATCGGACAATGGGAATGAACTTCCGAACGATACTTATTTCTATGTGCTGAACCTCGGCGGCGGAAATACGTACAACGGCTACGTGATCATAAAACGGTGAGGCTGCCCCTCAACATCGCGCTCGTATTGATCTGCCTTTGCGGCGGACATTCCTTCGCGCAGCATACACCGATCACCAGCCAGTACCTTTTCAATGGCTTGTTGATCAATCCCGCCTACGCTGGCAGCCGCGATGCGCTTACCGCGAACCTTACGCACCGCCAGCAATGGGTAGGTTTCGCCGGCGCACCGGTCACCCAGGTGCTCAGTGTGCATTCACCGGTGAAGGCAAAGAAGATCGGTTTGGGATTGATGGTGTTCAATGATCGGATCGGCGTGAGCCGCGAGACCGGGGTCACCACCAATTATGCCTATCACCTGCGGTTGCCCAAAGGCAAGGTCGCCTTCGGTCTTGGGCTGGGTTTCCTCGCCGGCCGATCGAACTGGCAGGACGTTGCGCTGCAGCAACAGAGCGACGTTTCCTTTCAGCCGGTCGAACGCGCAGCTATCAAACCCAATTTCAGCAGCGGCGCCTACTATCATTCGAAAAGATCATTCGTCGGCATCTCCTTCCCGTTCATGCTGCGGCAGCATGATGTGATCACCGAACCATCTTCCCGCAGGTCCATGAACATGCAGCCGATGCTCTTCGCCGGGCATCTCATCGAACTTTCGGAACGGGTGAAGATGAAACCCACCACCCTGCTGCGGTACACGGCCTCCGGCGGCATCCAGGGCGATTTGAGCGCCAACTTCATCTTCCATGAAAAGCTCTGGCTGGGCGGATCGTACCGATCGAACGAAGCGGTGGTCGCCATGCTGGAGGTCCTGCCGAAACCGCAATGGCGTATCGGATATTCCTACGATATGGGGATCAATAGGATCGAACGGTATCATTCCGGATCGCATGAGATGATGCTGCAATATGAGTTCGGCTACCGTATTAAACTGCGTGACCCACGCTACTTCTGATGCTTCGCGCACCACAGTTTATCGTTCTTGGCCTTCTGCCTTTCGCCATGAAGGCACAGTTGATCCACGAGATCACACCGCTCGATCTGGGAACGCATTGTGAGGATTACGCACCCGTACCGTTCAACGGCGGACTGCTCTTCACTTCGATCCGCGAGAGCAGCGCAGCGATCACGTATCGCAATGCCGATACCGGCAAACCGCTTTCCGATCTGTACTGGGTGTCCATCCAAAACGATCAGAATGGATCACCGGTCCTGTTCAGCGCGGAGCTTGCTACCCCGGTGAATGAAGGCCCGGCCGATCTCACGCGTGATGGAAAGGAGATCTGCTTCACCCGGAACCTTGCCCTGCCGAAGAACCTCACGCGGATCCGTAGCTCGGAGCTCGGCCTGTTCTTCTCCAGGCGCGATGCGGAAATATGGGACGGGCCGGTGCCATTCGAGCACAACTCCACGGAATATGCAGTGATGCATCCCACCTTCAGCGCCGATGGCAATTCACTTTTCTTCAGCAGTGACATGCCCGGCGGCCACGGTGGTTTC
Source organism: Bacteroidota bacterium (assembly GCA_023418095.1). Taxonomy (GTDB): domain Bacteria; phylum Bacteroidota; class Bacteroidia; order Flavobacteriales_F; family PHOS-HE28; genus PHOS-HE28. Next base: position 16,912 of record JAEZDL010000142.1, on the reverse strand, counting down.
GATATGTACCGATCGGATCGCACTGCCACCGGGTGGAGCAGTCCAGTGGATCTTGGCGGCAGCGTGAACTCCGCGGCCAACGAAGTCTTCCCGCGAATGCAGATCGATGGCACACTGTACTTCGCATCGGACAGATCGGGTGGGCCGGGAAAGCTTGACATTTATTCGACCGCCCAGGAAAGCGGCGTGTGGACAACACCGATCGCGTTACCCGAGCCGATCAACTCTCCTTTCAACGACATCGGTTATACGCAGATGGATGACCCTTACCATGCTGTGATGAGCTCCGATCGGTCCGGCACGGACAGGATCTACCGCGTTCAGCGTACGGTGGAGAAATTCCGCGATTGCACCGAACAACGCAGGGATAATTTCTGCTACTCGTTCAAGGGAAGGAAACATGCCGCCACGCTGAGCCTGCCGTTGGAGCAGGTGTGGGAAATGGGCGACGGCACGCGCATCAACGGGCATCATGCCAACCATTGCTACGCTTCCGCAGGAACGTACACGGTGCGATCACTGTTGATCGATAAGAAGACGGGGGCGATCTTCCACGAGATCAGTTCCGATCGATTGCTGGTGGAACGGATCGAACAGGCCTTCATCGCCGCGCCCGATACCGTGCGCACCGGAAGGCAGCTGGCGCTGGACCCGGGGCTGAGCCACCTTCCCGGAATGGAAGTGGCGGAATACCATTGGGACCTTGGTGACGAAACCGTGCGCCGCACTCCGCGTGTTCTGCATCAATTCAAGGAAGCGGGAGAATACATCGTGAAGCTCGATGTGCTCTCCAGACCCGATGCGAACGGAACGATCACCAGCCGCTGCAATACCAAAAGGATCGTGGTGATGGACCGTTACCGCGAGCACGAGGATATCACGGTGGTGGCCGTGTACCAGGATGCACATGGAATTTCGCATTCATTCGAATTCCAGGAGCTGCCATTCGATGAACATTCCTTCACGGCCGGCGAGAACGACGATGTGGTCTTCAGCGTGCAGCTCTTCGCGTCGAAACAACGCGTGGACCTCGATGATCCACGGTTCATCGAGGTGCGCAAACACTTCCGCATCATTGAACGGTACGATCCGATCAGCGGCAACTACACCTATTCCGTGGGTGAAACGAAGGACATGGAAGAACTGTATGCCATCTTCCAGAAAGTGCGCGAGCTGCAATTCCTGGAGTCGGAGGTGTTCGCCATTGAAGAGGAGAAGTTGATGGACATGAGCCGCCTCGATCTTGCTTCACTCGAGGAAATGCGCAACGCGAAACTTCGCACCAGCGCCATCCATTTCGACCTGAACAGTGCGGTGATCGGCGAAGGATCGTATGAAGTGCTTTCCGAAGTCCTGCACTTGATGAAGCAACATCCGCAACTGCACGTGGTGATCGAGGCGCACACCGATGACATCGGATCGGCGCGATCGAACCTCGAACTTTCGCAAAAGCGTGCGGCCAGCGTGGTGGATCACCTGCAAGGCAACGGCATCAACACCGGTCGCATGGTGGCCGTGGGACATGGAGAGAACCAACCCATCGCCTCGAACAGGACGGAAGCCGGCCGCAGCAGGAACCGCCGTGTGGATTTCAGACTGGTGGTGAAGGACGATCCCTCACTTGTGCATATCAGGAAGTAGATCATCCCCCGGTCGTACGATCGGGATCTCCGTTGAAGCTTCGGCATAACGGATCGGCCTGTGGCCAGGACCGTTCGCTGCTCACGCATGTTTGAGCGCTTCACGAACGCTCAGCGGTGAAAGCTCCACGGTCCGCAGGAGACCGATCACGGCATGCTTGTCCACATACGCATATTGCCGCAGCGCCCAACCGATCGCTTTGCGAATGAAGAAGTCCTTGTGATCGGCAAGCTTCCGCACATTATCGAACAACAGCTTCCGATCGGTCCCCTCCTTGTATCGCAACTGGAAGATCAATGCCGTGCGTTGCAGCCAGAGCTGGCCGCTTTCCATGTAGTGCCGGTTCGTCGCCACCATCGAACCCCTGTTATGTAAAAGGATCTTTCCCACGCCATGCACGGCCAGGTGATCCACCGTGTCCCACCAGCTTTTCCGCAGGATCAATTCCTCCGCGAGCAGCAATTCCTGCGGCCCATGCGTCTTTGCTGCATGGGTGAACAATTCCATCGCGGTGTACTGGAACTCACGTTGCGGCTGACCCCACGCCGACCGGCAGATCGCCGCCATCAGATCATGGGCCGGCCTTCCATGTTCCTCAAGGAAAACACGGATCAATTGCCTACGGTGCGGTGTCTTGATCCCATAAAAATCGAAATTTCCTTTCATGTAGGCGCGTTGCCCGATCGCGATCCGTTCATCGGCCTCACTTTCGAAAAGCCTTTGCAACGGCTTCAGGTAGGGATGTATCGTTGGCTCCATGCAGCGCGAAGATCGACACGGGACCATGCGCGTACCTTGCTACTTTAGCGTCATGCGGTCTGCATATGCCACCGGCCCGATCGTCGTGCTCTTCACTCTGATGAGCATGATGGTGCAGGCACAGCGATCGTTACGTTTCGTCGAGAACAAGGGCCAGTGGCCGAACCAGGTGACGCACCGTGCGGAAATGCCGGGAGCACTGATCTGGTGCGAACGCGGGTCGTTGGTGATCGACCTCTACGATGATGCGCAGATCCATTCGCTGCATTCGAACACGAGCATCGATCCAACTTCGATCGGTCCATTGAAGCACCACGCGGTACGCTTGGATTTCCTGAACAAGCAGGCGGAAGTGGACGTGGATGCCGGACAGGAACTTCCCGGCCGGTACAATTTCTTCATCGGTAATGATCCAACCAGATGGGCCGGCGATCTGAGATCCCATGGATCCATCGTCATGCGCGGGGTCGCGCCGGGTTGCGATGCCGTTTTCCGGGAAGGTGCCGCCGGCCTGAAATATGATCTCGTGCTGGCCCCGCACGCCGATCCGCAGTTGATACGATTCACTTACGAGGGAGCACGATCGATCACCATGCGCGACGATGCGTTGATCGTGGAGACCACACTTGGCCGGCTCACCGAACGGATCCCGCTGGCCTATCAGGATATCGATGGTGAACGGAAGATCATTCCTTGCAGCTATTCGCTGAATGGTGATATCATCGGAATAGTACCCAGTGAATACGATCGGGATCATCCGTTGACGATCGATCCAACCCTTGAATTCGCCACGTATTCAGGATCGGTGAGCAATAACTTCGGTTACACGGCCACGTTCGACAATGCCGGATTCCTCTACGCTGGCAGCACCGCTTTTGGCAACTCCTATCCCATTACCATGGGTGCCTACCAGACAACGTGGGCCGGTGGAGAGACCGATATCGCGATCACGAAATACGACACTACGGGAACGTTCCTGATCTGGAGCACTTATCTCGGCGGAAGCAATTCCGAGATGCCACACAGCCTGATCGTTGACCAGAACGATCAGCTGGTCGTGCTCGGAACAACTGGATCGAACGATTTTCCGACCACAGCATCAGCATTCGATCAAACCTTTGGTGGTGGAACGGATTTCGATCCCGCCGGACTTGGGCTTACCTATCCGCAGGGATCGGATATGATAGTTGCACGTTTGAATTCCGCTGGTTCCGCATTGATCGGATCGACCTACCTCGGTGGATCATTGAACGATGGATTGAACTCGGCTGTTGGACTGAAGTTCAACTACGCCGATGAAGTGCGTGGCGAAGTGCTGCTCGACTCGAATTCCGTGTGGATCGTGAGCACCACGCAAAGCACCAACATGCCTGTTCCCAGCGGTGCAGCACAACCTGCATTCGCCGGTGGATCGCACGACGGTTATGTTGCCCGCTTCGATCCAGCGCTCACTCAACTTGAATACGCGAGCTATATCGGTGGAAGTTCCGCCGACGCGGTCTACAACGGTGTGCTGGATCAACAAGGCCGGCTTTTCGTCACCGGAGGAACGACCAGTACCGATCTCCCAATGTCTGCCGGAGCTGTCGATCAGTCCTTCAATGGTGGATCGGCCGATGCGTTCGTCGCGCGTTTTTCCACGGATGGTACTTCGATCGAAAGGTGGAGTTATTGGGGAAGCACCGCCTATGACCAGGCCTATTTCGTTGAATTGGATGGATCGGGTGCGATCTACCTTTTCGGCCAGACATCGGCCCCTGCCGGTGAAATGATCTTCAATTCAACCTATTTCATCAACACCGGCGGCCAGTTCATCACCAAGTTCGATCCGGAACTTTCCACCGTGCTGCTCAGTTCGCGGATCGGGATCGGCGATAGCAACCCCGATATTTCGCCGACCGCATTCCTGGTGGACGTATGCAATAAGATCTACACCAGCGGGTGGGGCAGCAGTACGCCCGGCCTTGGCGGAAGCCTTACCACCACCGGACTTCCCATTACCGCCGACGCACATCAATCCACCACTACTGGACATGATCTCTACCTCGCGGTGTTCGAGATCAACATGAGCGAACTCACCTATGCGACATACTATGGCGGACCGATAAGTGCTGAACACGTGGATGGTGGAACAAGCCGGTTCGACCGGCGCGGGCGTGTGTACCAGAGCGTATGCGCCGGTTGCCAGAACAACGATGATTTCCCCACCACACCCGGTGCATGGTCCAGCACCAACAACAGCACTGGATGCAACAACGGCGTCCTGAAATTCGACTTCGATGCGCCACTTGTGATCGCAGCGTTCCTGGCGCCAGATACTGGTTGTGCGGAAAGTACGATCCAATTCGCGAACCTGAGCAGCGCTGGTTCCTATCTCTGGGATCTGGGTGACGAGACCACTTCCACCGAAACGTCCCCGAACCACACGTATCCCGGCCCGGGCACCTATGTGGTCACGCTCACCGTTTCCGATCCGAACAGTTGCAACGGGATCGATAGCATCAGCCGCACGATCGTGATCGGGGATCCCATTCCGCAATTGGACGTGATGAACGATACATTGATCTGTGGCCCGGTCGGATCGTTCAACCTCTTCGCCAACAGTTTTGGTACTGCCGACCAATTCATCTGGAGCAGTTCACCGGATCTCTCGAACATGTTGAACGAGAACCTGGCCGATAGCACGGTGATCATCGATCCAGCGATCGGCGGGACATTCTACGTACAGGCATGGAACAGCCCGGCCTGTCGCGTTACCGACAGTGTTGAGGTGATCGTGCAACTCGCTTCGCCGACGTTGAGCGGTGATTCCTTGAACTGCAGCGGCGACACGGCTTCCATCACACTCCTGGGCGTCGGGCCCGGAGCCTCGATCACATGGCGGCCACAAGATGAGGTGATCACGGGGCAAGGAAGTACGACGATCACTGTCGCACCGGAGGATGATCTGGTGATCGGGGTCGACGTATCCACGCCTGAAGGTTGCTCATGGTCCGGCATGATCCCCGTGCAGGTCTCATCAATGCTCGGTCCAGCGGTAACAGCGACCGTGGATCAACCCATGGTAGTTCCGGGAACAACGGTGCAATTGAATGCGACATCGATCCAGAATGTCACATATTCCTGGAGCCCGCCGGCAGCGGTCAGCGATCCAACCATCGCCGCACCTACCGCAGTGATCCAACAGACCACGACCTTCACGGTCTCAATTTCGGATGGGATCTGCACGAAGGATGCATCCGTAACAGTGACCGTTCACGAATTGATCTGCGACGAACCGGACATCTTCGTACCTAACACCTTCACACCGAACGGTGATGGCCTGAACGATATCCTCTTCGTGCGCGGCAGGCACATCACCGAAATGGAATGGCAGATCTTCGATCGGTGGGGTGAGAAGGTCTTCGAGACACGCGATCGCACATTTGGCTGGGATGGGACTTTCAAGGGAATGAAGGTCGATCCGGCGGTATTCGTATACCATCTCACCGCGCAGTGCCTCGATGGGCAGCGTTATTTCACAAAAGGGAACGTAACGGTTGTCCGCTGAAACGATCGGTTTGAAGAACAACGCCTCGATCGGACCCCCTCTCATGATCCTGAAATGGGTCATGCTGGTATTGGGTGTCGCTTCCACCACGTGGACCAGCGCCCAGGACATCCATTTCTCGCAGTACTTCAATGCACCAATGGCGCTCGGGCCCGGCAGCATCGGTGCTTTCGATGGCGATCAGCGCGTTCATGCCAGCTTCCGGCAGCAATGGCGATCGGTCACCACGCCGTATCGCACGTTCGGGATCGGTGGCGATGGAAGGTTGTTGCGGAACATCCCGGAACTTGCCATCGGCGCGTGGCTTTTCCATGATCGTGCGGGTGACAGCCGCCTTTCGCAATTCCATTTCAACCTCGGCGCAAGCTGGACGGAAGGGATCGGTGCAGCGAAGCATGGATCGCTGACGCTTGGTGCGCAGTTCGGCATCACCTCGCTCTCCATCGATCAGGCCGGCCTCACGTTCGATGAGCAATACAATGGTTTCCATTTCGATCCATCCATCGGGACCTCGGAGACCTTCGTACGCGATTCCCAATTGCATCCCGATCTTCATGCGGGCCTGGTCTATCGTTACGCACCACGCCCGCGAGGAACGATCCAGGCCGGTATCAATTTCTTCAACCTCACCCGTCCCGATATCGGTTTTCTTAATTCACCTGCCGTGCCGATCGATCTGCGCACGGGGCTGCATGTGCTGGCCCAATTCCAGATCGCCGAAAATTTCGATCTTCTGCCTCGAACGCAATTCATGCAGCAGGGAAAATTCACGGAATTCGATCTCGGGGCCAACCTGCGCCACATCATGCTGGATCGCTACGGAGTGCTCCGCGCGGTGCAATTCGGTCTCCATTATCGCACCAGGGATGCCGGTTATGTATACGCCGGTGTGGAATATGATGATTGGACCTTTGGCGCCAGCTACGATCTTAACTTCAGTGATCTCGTGCCCGCGAGCCGCAACCGTGGCGCGATCGAATTCTCGCTCATCCGCATTCTCCGTAAGCGTGACGCGCTCCCGGTGAGATTCCGCGCCTGCCCCGACCAGTTATGAGACCCCTTCGATCGGCCTTATCCCTATTCGCACTGGTATGGTGCATGGCCGCTGCGGCACAACCTGCACAGCAGTGGATCGAATGGGGCGACGCCGCCATGGAACGCCAGGAATATTACGGTGCCTCGAAATTCTATGCTGAAGCGCTGCGCGCCGAACCGGGCCGGCTGGCGATCCAATGGAAACAGGCGGAAGCTTGCCGGTTGAGCAACCAGTACGACAAGGCAATGGAATTCTATGGAATGGTCTACCGGAAGGATCAGGGAAGGACCTATGCCGATGCATTGCGCTGGCTCGCGGAAATGCAGATGTGCAACGGCATGTACGATGAAGCGGAGGCTTCGTGGCGCAAGTTGATCCAGCGTGAACGGAAAAAGAACGCATTCAACCTGGTTCGGGCGGAGAACGCGCTGCTCGGTTGTTCACTGGCAACAGCGATCACGCGCGATACGACATCGATCGTCGTAGAGCACCTGCCACGGCCGGTGAACACTTACGAGAGCGAATTCGCGCCGCGGGTCTCAACGGATGGATCGCTCTATTTCTCCTCACTTCGGGGTGAGTACACGGCCGAGGAGGAGGTGGAGGACACCGCGGCATACCGCACGCGGATCTACCGATCGGACGAAGCGGAAGGTGCCTGGACCGGACCAATGGTATCCACAGCGATCGATCATGGTGATGTTGCGAACATCACCTGGAGCCCCGACGGCCGCAGGGCCTACTTCACACGTTGCACGGCAGGCCAGCCCTGCCGTATCCATTTCATCGATCCAAATGGTGCCGATACCACGGCGAAAGTGCTTCCCGGTCTTGGCGATGAAATGAGCACACAGCCGATGATCGTGCGTTGGGAGGATCGCGAAATGCTTCTCTTCGTGAGCGATCGGCCGGGCGGCACGGGTGGAACGGACATCTGGCAGGCGCAGATCATCGGCGATGACGCGATATCCGTGGTGCCCGTGAACGGAAAGGTGAACACCCCCGGGAATGAACGCACACCATGGTTCGATCCAGTCACGAACGAACTTTACTTCAGTTCCGATCTTCTTCCCGGCCTCGGTGGATACGATATCTTCATCTCCACCTGGAGCAACGACGAATTCTCCGCTCCGATCAACGCCGGCCCACCGGTGAACAGCCCGGCCAACGATCTCTATCCGGCCATCGATCCGCAGCGCGGCCATTTCTGGTTCGCCAGCAACAGGATCGGATCGCTGGCTGCGAAAGGCGCCACCTGCTGCAGCGACATCTACCGCCATGCGCTGGGTTCCTCGCCGATCGCCACTACGAATGACACCGTCACCGCGGTGGCCTCGCAGAAGGAATACGTCTCGAAGATCGAAGAACTGCGATCGAAATTCCCGCTGAAACTGTACTTCCACAACGATGATCCCGATCCGAGATCCTGGGCGCAAAGCACCGGGCAGACCTACGAACAGACCTACCAGCGTTACCGATCGGTTCTGCCGGAATACGCGGAGCATGAACGACCCGAGCGGCTCGAACGGTTCTTCAATGAACACGTTGAGGCCGGAAGGAGATCGCTCGATGAGCTGATCGCAGCGATCCTTCCGGCGCTGCGCAACGGTGAGGAGGTGATCCTCTCCGTGCGCGGCCACGCAAGCCCCCTGGCGAAGAACGATTACAACAGGAACCTTTCACAGCGGCGCATATCAAGCCTCGGGAACCATCTTCGATCGGAAGATCCTTCGCTCGCGTCGTATATGGATGGTACCGACCCGAACGGTGGCCGCCTGCGGATCGAGGAACTTCCCTACGGCGAGGAAAGGTCGGCAGGTTCGGTGAGCGACGATCTCGGTGATCTGCAGCGATCGGTGTACAGCATTGAAGCGATGCGCGAACGAAGGATCGAGATCGAGGAGATCCAGCTTGTGGATAACGGATCCTCGACCGGAGAGCTACAACTGGTGCAGAACGTGGGTGATCTGCTCCAGGACCAGGAACGCTTCTTCATCTTCACCTTGAAGAATCCAGGGAAAAGACCACTGGGGCTCGTGGGGTCGCACGCGGATTGTGGTTGCACCACGGCCGATCTTCCCGCGGCCCCGATCCCACCCGGTGGCAGTACGCAGGTGAAGATCCATTTCAACGGACGGGCACCCGTGGGCCCGTTATCCCGATCGGTAACGGTGATCACCGATGGCGAACCGCAACGCTTCCGGCTCACCTTGGAAGGGCGCATCACCGATCGCGACAATTGAACGCCATGCACCAACTTAGCAGCGCGAAATGGAACGGCTGCTGATCAGGAATGCGAAGGTGCTGCACGGCATCCACCCGCAAGGGACGGTGACCGTGAGCGGCAAAGGGATGGCGACCCTGCCTTCGATCGAAAATGGCTGGCTTACCTCGGAAAATGGCCTCATCACCGCCTTTGGCGAGAATGATCGCACGCCGCCGGAAAAGGAATTCGATCGCGTGATCGATGCGACGGATCGCCTTGTACTGCCCGGTTGGTGCGATCCACACACGCACATCGTTTTCGCAGCTCCGCGTGAAGGCGAATTCATCGATCGGATAAAGGGCCTCACCTACCAGGAGATCGCGGCCAGGGGCGGAGGCATATTGAACAGTGCGCGCCGGTTGCGTGAAATGAGCGAAGATGATCTCTTCGATCAAGCGAGGACGCGCCTCCTTGAAATGATGCGAATGGGAACGGTCGCGGTTGAGATCAAGAGCGGGTACGGTCTTACACTGGAAAGTGAACTCACCATGCTGCGCGTGATCCGGCAGTTGAAGGCCGAAATGCCGATCCCTGTAAAGGCAACCCTTCTCGCGGCGCACGCATTGCCACCCGAATACAAGGATGATCGTAAAGGTTATGTGGACATGATCTGCGATCGGCTGATCCCGCGCGTGAAGGAAGAAGGGCTCGCCGATCACGTGGACGTGTTCTGTGAAACGAATTATTTCACGGTGGATGAAATGTCTCGCATCCTCGCGAAAGGAAAGGAGTTCGGACTTCCGGGAAAGGTGCATGTGAACCAATTCACCAGCATCGGCGGCATAAGCGCTGCGATCGATCACGGCGCGTTGAGCGTCGATCATCTCGAAGTGATGGGACCGGCGGACATCGATGCACTGGCAAATGCGCATGTGAATGGATCGGCCCCGATCCCGACCTTGCTTCCCTCCTGCTCCTTCTTCCTGCGGATCCCCTACGCACCCGCGCGGCAATTGATGGATCGCGACATTCCGGTCGCGTTGGCCACGGACTTCAATCCAGGTAGCACGCCGAGCGGCAACATGAACTTCGTGCTTTCGCTCGCTTGCATCCAATTGCGAATGCTTCCGGAGGAAGCGATCAACGCGATGACGATCAATGCCGCTGCGGCCATGGGCCTTTCCGATGGATCGGGAAGCATTGCGATCGGAAAACGCGCGAGCCTGATCATCACCAAAAAAGTACCTTCGCTCGCATTCCTGCCGTACGCCTTTGGTTCGGACCACATCGATACCGTGCTCATAGATGGAAAACCGTTCCGATCCGGCGAGGCCGTTGCCTGAAGATCCGCAGCCCACGTTCGTGCGCCCTCCAGGTCTGGAATTCACGATGGGGCTGGCGCTCTTCGCCCTCATCTTCATGATGTTCTTCCTGGTGCAATCGTTCGTTTTCTTCATCGGGGTGAAGCAGAGCCTTCCGCAGTTCGCGAACGAACCGTATTCGGCCGGCATGTTCGAGGATCCGCAGTTCCAGCAGCAGATGCAGGTGTTGATCTTCAACGGCGACCTGGTCGCCAGGGAAGCATTGTGGAGCGGCGGGATCGGGCTTGTGCTCATCTTCGTGAGCGTCTTCATCTGGAAGAAACGCAACGCCGCCATCTTCCTTGGAATGACCCCTCCGCGCGGGATCCTGTTCCTGAAATGGATCGGAATATTCCTGCTGATCGGTGCGGTGATCGAAGTGATCGGCCGCAGTTCGGACCTGTTCCAGAGCGAATTCATGGCACAGGTGATCGGAAGCGCCACCGATCGCATATTGCTGTTCATCGGGATCGCGATCATGGCACCGCTCTTCGAGGAATTCCTGCTGCGCGGACTGCTCTTCGGATCGGTGCGCTACATCGCCGATGAACATGTAACGGTTGCAGTAACAGCGGGTGTTTTCACCCTGATGCACATGCAGTACAACTGGGCGATCATGCTGCTGATCCTGCCCATGGGCGTGATCTTCGGGTACGCACGATCGCGTACCGGTTCCATCTGGGTGCCGGTTTTCCTGCATATCCTCAACAACAGTGCAAGCCTGCTGATCCCGGTGGAATGATCCGGGGTCCCGAGATCGGGATCATCGTTCGTCGTGGGGGTTCGTCCTTCCAGGATCCGAAGCGTTGTTCTTCAGCGTTCCCAGCATTGCTTCAGTAGCTTTGGCGCCTTCACAACTGAAGAGATGCAAAGACGACTTATCGAGTGTGTGCCCAACATCAGTGAAGGACGCGATCGTGCGAAGATCGATGCGATCGCTGCGGTGGTAGAGACCGTGGAAGGTGTGCGATTGCTGGACATCGATCCCGGAAAGGCGACCAATCGCACCGTGATCACGTTCGTTGGAGAGCCGGAGCAGGTGATCGAAGCCGCCTTCAGGCTGATCAAGAAAGCGCAGGAGCTGATCGACATGCGCCAGCACAAAGGCGAGCATCCGCGCTTCGGTGCCACGGATGTTTGCCCGCTCGTCCCGATCAGCGGCATCACCATGGATGAAGTGGTTTCGTTCGCGCACAAGCTCGCTGAACGCGTGGGAAATGAATTGAAGATCCCCGTGTACTGCTACGAATTCGCGGCGAAAGAGGAAAAACGGAGAAATCTCGCCAATAACCGCAGCGGCGAATACGAAGGACTTCCGAAGAAATTGAAAGATCCGCAATGGGAACCTGATTTCGGCCCCTCGGAATTCAATGGGAGCGTGGCGAAAAGCGGTGCCGTGGCGATCGGTGCGCGCAATTTCCTGGTGGCCTACAACGTGAACCTCAACACCACCAGCACGCGCCGTGCGAATGCGATCGCATTCGATATCCGTGAGGCCGGCCGCGTGGTGCGCGAAGGTGATCCACTTACAGGAAAACCGATCCTGGATGAAAAAGGTGAACCTAAGAAGATCCCCGGAAAGCTCAAGGCAGTGAAGGGGATCGGTTGGTACATCGAGGAATACGGGATCGCACAACTTTCGCTCAACCTCACCGACATAACAGTGACACCGGTGCATGTGGCCTTTGATGAAGCGGTGAAGAGCGCGGCTGAACGTGGCATACGCGTAACAGGAAGTGAACTCGTGGGATTGATCCCGAAGAAAGCGTTGCTGGATGCGGCCGATCATTACCTCACCCGGCAGGAAAGAAGTCTAGGCATTCCAGAGAAGGAGAAGATCAAGATCGCGGTGAAGTCGCTCGGGCTCGATGACCTTGCACCGTTCGATCCGCACAAGAAAGTGATCGAATACATGTTGGAAGATCCCGCGCAGGAACGTCTTGTGCGCCTCGATCTGAGATCCTTCAGCGAGGAAACAGCGAAGGAATCGCCGGCGCCGGGCGGCGGATCGGTCGCGGCTTATGTTGGCGCATTGGGCGCGGCGCTCGGCACCATGGTGGCCAACCTGAGCGCGCATAAACGAGGTTGGGACGATCGGTGGGAGGAATTCAGCAAATGGGCGGTGATCGGCGAAAAGTTCAGGAACGAACTTCTTTTCCTGGTGGATGAGGACACCCGATCGTACGAAAGGATCATCCAGGCCTTTTCACTCGGCAAGGCCACACCCGAGGAACAGGCCGCGCGGAAGAAAGCGATCACCGAAGCGACCAAGGGCGCGATCGGCGCACCGTTGCGCACCATGGAAGTATGCGTGGAGAGCATGGGCCTGATGAAGGCGATGGCCGAGAACGGATTGCCCGCCAGTGTAAGCGACGCCGGGGTTGGCGCGCTTTGTGCACGCACCGGTGCGCTCGCCGCCTATCTCAACGTGCACATCAACTGCGCTGAGCTGGACGACGAGATATTCAAGAAGGAAGCGATCGAAAAGGTGGAATGCCTGAAGCTGGAAGTGGAGCAACTGGAGCGCGAAGTGATGGCGATCACCCTTTCGAAAGTGTAGTACAACATTCGCCGTGCGAATGGCGTATAATTCGTTGGGAAGCGCCCGCAGCGCAAATGTTCGCGTTGATCACATATCAACAATGGATCGGGAGGATCATCTACTTCTTCCCGTTCCAATTGTTGTTGTTGCACCTGAAGAAGAACCACCTTCTTCTGCTCGCATGGATCCTGCTGTTCGGTTATATCACCGAGAAGATCGGGGTGAAATACGGGATCCCGTACCTCTTCCTGTTCCCTGAATATTTCGGTCATGTAGGCTTCCTTTCCTACGCGATCACGGGTTTTGCGCTCGGCGGCTTCATCACGGCCTTCAACCTGTACAGCTACATGATGCATGCGTACAGGTTCCCGTTCATCGCCACCATCGCCCGGCCGTTCCTCAAGTTCAACATAAACAACGCGTTGATCCCCGCGTTGTTCGTACTCACCTTCCTGTGGTGTTCGGCGAGGTTCCAGGTGCAGAAGGAATTGATCGCGCCGATCGAAGTGGCCTGGCACCTGTCGGGCTTTCTTTTCGGCATGCTGCTCTTCCTTTCGCTCGCCCTGCTCTATTTCACACGCACCAACACCGATGTGATCAAGATCCTGGGCAGCGAACCCGAAGCGATCGATGGGCCCGAAGAGCCCCTGGTGGAATTGATCGGGCCGAAACATGATGCTCCTCCGCGCAGCGGTGCGGAGAAAAGACAGGCCACACGTTTCCTCCAACAACAGGAGCGCAGCGAGAAATGGCGAGTGGAAACGTACCTCACGCCGCGGCTGAGGATCATGCTGGCACGCACCAGCGCACATTATGATCGCAAGTTGATGCGCGACGTGCTCTGGCAGAACCATATCAACGGCGCGATCTTCGAAGTGGTGCTGGTGGCGAGCTTTCTACTGCTCGGTGCGTTCAGCGATCTGCCGTTCTTCTCGATCCCTGCGGGAGCGAGCGCCTTCCTTCTCTTCACGATCATACTCATGATCATAAGCGCCGTGTTCAGCTGGCTGCAAGGCTGGACCGGTACGGTGATCATCGCCGCGGTGCTTTTCCTGAACCTGCTCAGTCACCGAACGGATCGCTTCCTCTACGATAACCAGGCCTACGGGTTGGATTATGATCGGCCGCCGGCCGTGTATGATCTGCCTACGATCGTGGCGATGGCGAACGATACCGCGCAGGTACGCAGGGATCACGATGCCATGCTCCACACATTGGAGAAGTGGAAACAGCGGAACCTTTCGCTGGCATCGAATGGAGAGAGGCCGAAGATGATACTGGTGAACGCCAGTGGCGGCGGGCTCCGATCCATGCTATGGACGCTGCGCACGCTCCAGTATGCGGACAGCCTGATGGACGGCACACTGATGGACCGTACCATGATGATCTCCGGATCATCCGGCGGATTGATCGGCGCAGCATATTTCCGGCAGCTCACGTACAACGATCCCGATCGGGACGTACGTTACGATCCAGTCCTGCTGAACGAGGTCTCCAGCGATCTGCTCAATCCCGTCGTCTTCAGCTTCGTCACGAACGATATGTTCATCCGCTACCGCAAGGTGCAGGTCGGCGATCGCGAATACACGCTCGATCGGGCCTACGCGTTCGAAAGCCGGTTGAACCAGCTTACACGTGGCCTTCTTGATGTAAGACTGGGTGAAATGGCCGCTGCGGAACAGAGCGCCCGAACGCCACTGCTGGTGATGAGCCCCACTTCCATAAACGATGGGCGCCGCCTGGTGATCGGATCGCTCCCGATGTCATTCCTCACGAATATCTCCCCGCAGGGATCTGTCACCAGCAAGGGTTTTCCCGAGTCGATCGAGTTCCAGCGTTTGTTCGCGGATCACGATGCGGATAGCCTGAAGCTCACCAGCGCACTGCGCATGAACGCCACGTTCCCGTACATCACCCCGGTGGTGAGCCTCCCCACGGATCCACAGATGCGGGTGATGGATGCGGGCATGCGCGACAATTATGGTTACCGCATCACCCTTGCCTACCTGCACGAGTTCCGCGATTGGATCGCCGCCAATACGAGCGGTGTGGTGATCCTGCAGCTGCGCGATACGCAGCGCGACCTGGATGTGCGGCCGATCGGCAATTCATTGATCGGGCGGATCATGGATCCGGTGGGCAGCATCTACGACAATTTCGTGCGCGTACAGGACCAGGACCATGATCTGATGCTTCACCAGGCAGGCAGCTGGGCCGAATTCCCACTGCAGGTGATCGATCTGGAACTCCGGCATTCGCGGGATGAACAGATCAGCCTGAGCTGGCACCTTACCGCGCTGGAGCGCAAACGCGTGCTCCGGAGCATCGATCTGCCGGTGAACCAGGATTCGTTCCGCGAACTTGTTGAAGTGGTGCAGGGAAAGGAACTTGCTTTCGAACCTACTGTCGCCGTTCGTAACGGATCAGGCCCGAAAGCGGATCCTTCGCCACGTTCACAAGGTTCATCCCATGATCCGATAAGCATTCGCCAAGCAATTCCCTGAAGCCGAACGCCACCGATCCGGTGGCATGCACCACTTCCCGTTGTTCCGGGGTGAAGAACGTCTTCAGCAATTCCGCCAGTTGATGGAACCGGCCGAGGATCGTTTCGCGCACATAGCGATGATCCAGCAATGGTGCGAGTTGTGCGGTCCGTGCAGCAAGGGCCTTCGCCGGGAATGGGGATCCGTATACCTCTTCCATGATCGCGGCCCGATCGGGACCTTCGGTTCCGAAGAGGATCTCCTTCACATCGGCCGGCATCCGATCGTAGAACGCATCCTGTAAAAGCACCGATCCAATGTCCGCACCACTGCCTTCATCGCCAAGTATGTAACCGAGCGAAGGAAGCGGCTGGTGAAGTTTCGAACCATCGTAATGGCCGGCGTTCATCCCGGTGCCTAGGATCAACACAAGACCTTTTTGCGGATGACAAAGTCCGAGCGCCGCAGCGAGCAGATCGGTGTGCACTTCGATATTTGCTTCGGGCCACAATTCTCGGATCGTTGCTTCCATCTTCGATCGGCGCTGCGCTGTGCCACAACCCGCGCCATAGACCTTCAACTGCCTGGCCTGGTACACGTGCGGATCGTTCCGGTCGAAATAGTCCTTCAGTTCACTTATGAACCGTGAAGCATCGCCTGTGAGCGGATTGTAACCCGGCAATGGCCCCTCCTGATCGGGATGGATCCGATCGGAACCGTCGGGAAGTAGCAATGCCCAGCGCGAAGAACTTCCACCGATCTCCGCGATCAATCCCAGTTCGTTCATGATCGCGCCCGCAGTGCGGTTCAATTCTGGTTGAAGAGGAACTTGTTCGGGCTGATCAACCCGTTCTTCATCGCGTACATCACCACCGCCGCGGTGTTGTTCACACCTAGCTTCTGCATGATGTTCCTGCGGTGCGTGGTCACCGTGTGTGCGCTCAGGTTGAGCTGTTCGGCGATCCGCGTGTACGAAAGCCCTTCGGCGATAAGTGCGATCACCTGGCATTCGCGCTTGCTGAGCGTTACCGGCGCACAGGAGAGCGGCTCGGCGATGAAACGGTCCACATCAACAGAGGCGCGTCGCAGCGTATCGAGCACTTTTCCACAGTAGAAACGGTCGCCATCGGCGGTCTGCAATACGGCATCGATGATCTCGGCCACGGCGCAATCCTTCCGTATGTAGCTCACCACTCCGGCCCTGATGGCGCTGGTGATCGTCATGGGGCTCGGCGCCGGTGTGATCGAGATGAAACGCGTGCGCTTCGATCGCTTCAATCCATCGCGGATCGTGTTCGCATTGAATCCATCCGAAGTATGATCGATCAGCACCA
>JAEZDL010000122.1 GCA_023418095.1 Bacteroidota bacterium | reverse complement strand
CGTGTGACGGATCGGATCGAAAACACCCGAAAAAGGCCCAAAAGGCCGCTGATCGAACTATATGTACATGAAGGATGAATGCACCAGAACCATCAAAGCTCCCTCATGCGGTTCTTAGAGGTGCCCTCATGATAATGATCATGTATATAAATCTTCAATTGAATTTTATACCGTACATTTTTTCTTAATGGTTCGTCCAACTCATGTATGTACATTCCATCATTGCCTTCCCATGGAAAATCCGTATAAGCAGGGCTGAAGGCCAAACTGCTGCGACCAGAGTGCGGCTGCAGCATACCGCACCCATGCTCCTTTAACAGAGAATGACGACTTTCTAATAATATTGAACAGGTATATCCAGTATCAAAGGCAATTTCCATACTCCTGTACTCCATTGGGTTAAGATCAACTTTTACCCATTCCGGCATAAAGCCTGCTGGTATGGTAACGTATGGCGAGTGCAATAGGACTTGGGAATCAATTGCAAAAGGAAGCGTTTCAAAGCCTAGATGTATATCGCGCTGTGCTTTTAAGGCATCGGATACCACCACAGTAAATAGAAGGAAGACCACCTTGATCCAAAGCATCTATATGGTAATTGTCTCCTTTTTTGATTCACTGTAACCTACTTTATTCTAATCCCCTTCCCTGCCCCGCTCCCCGCTCCCTCTCCATCTGCATCGGATTCGGCATTTCGCGCTCGCGTTGCTTGAATAATTGGAACCGATCGGGCGTGATCCGCGCTGGCCAGGCGTTGTTGTTCAGATCCACATCCGCGGTCTCCAGGAATGGATCGAGTATGATCTGCTTCACTTCCTTCTGCTTCACGAAAACCTTGCTTACGCTGTCGCTGATCTTCCAGATCTCGGCCGGGATCCGTTCGATCTCGGTTGTTCCATCGGCATATTCCCATTGAAGGATCAGCGGCATCACCAATCCGCCGATGTTGTCGAAACTCAGTTCGTAGAAATGCAGATCGTTCTCGATCAGCTTTTGTTCTTCGGGCGTGAGTGAAGCCATCAACTTTTCGTACGCCTGCTGCATGCGCGGCGTTGGAGCGAATCGATCGTAGCTGTTGTAGAAATCGCGCGTGGCCGGATCGGCGTTCACCATCGGTTGCGCGATCTCCTTCCGGTTGCGATCGTTGCCGATGTCGATCGGTTGTGCATCATGATTGGCCCGGGCCAGATTCTGCCGCGCCTCTGGATCGATCGGATCGAGCTTCAGGTAGCGCACGTTGCTGATCGCGATATCCACGTTATCGATCGTGTAGAACCAGCCGCGCCAGAACCAATCCAGATCCACCGCGCTCGCATCTTCCATCGTTCGGAAGAAGTCCGCTGGTGTGGGATGCTTGAATTTCCAGCGTTCGCTGTACACTTTGAACGCGTGATCGAACAGCGCGCGGCCCATCACCGTTTCGCGCAAAATGTTGAGCGCTGTCGCGGGTTTGCCGTACGCGTTGTTCCCGAATTGCGTGATGCTTTCGCTGTTCACCATGATCGGTTCCAAGCCTTTCTTGTCACCTTTCATGTAATCCACAATGTGCCGCGCCGGACCGCGACGGCTGGGATAATCATGGTCCCATTCCTGCTCGGTGAGGTATTGCACGAACGTGTTCAAGCCTTCATCCATCCACGTCCACTGGCGCTCATCGCTGTTGATGATCATCGGGAAGAAGTTATGGCCCACCTCATGGATGATCACGCCGATCATGCCATACTTGGTGCGTTCACTGTATGTGCCGTCCTTTTCCGGTCTTCCGCCGTTGAAACAGATCATGGGATATTCCATCCCGATCCGATCGGTGTGCACGCTAATCGCGACCGGATACGGATAATCCACCGTGTGCTTGCTGTACACTTTCACCGTATGCGCCACCACCTTGGTGCTGTACTGGCCCCAGAGCGGATTCCCTTCCTTGGGATACAGGCTCATGCACAACACGTTCTTGCCGGCGATCGGCTGGTTCATCCCGTCCCAGATGAATTTGCGGCTGCTCGCAAAGGCGAAATCGCGCACGTTCTGCGCATGGAAGATCCATGTCTTCTTCGCAGTGGATCGTGATTTTTCCGCGGCCAGTGCTTCCTCCGGCGTTACGATCAACACCGGTGAATCCGCGGATCGGGCCTTTGCCAGCCGTGATCTTTGTTCACTCGTGAGCACCGCACTTTCATTCTGGAGCGTTCCCGTGGCGGTTACGATGTGATCGGCCGGAACGGTGATCGCCACCTTGAAATCACCGAACGTCAATGTGAATTCACCCTGACCGAGGAACTGCTTGTGCTGCCAGCCCTGGTAATCGGCGTACAGCGCCATGCGCGGGTAGAATTGCGCGATCGTGTACAGGTAATTGCCGTCCTCCTCGAAATATTCATAGCCCGATCGTCCGCCATGCTTCATCCGATCCTGGATCGGGTACCACCACTTCATCCTGAAGCCGATCGATTGGCCGGGCATCAGCGTTTTCGGCAGATCCACGCGCATCATCGTCTTGTTGATCGTGAAGGGAAGCGCCTTTCCGCTCAGATCGGTCACCGCTTCGATCCGTAAACCACCGTCGAAGACTTCCAGCATGCGCGAGAGATCGCGTGTGCTCAGGCTATCACCCAACTTCCCCGTGCGGATCTTGTGCGTGTCGCTGTCCTTCGCCCGCATGTTCTGGTCCAGCTGGATCCACAGGTAATCCAGCCGATCGGGACTTTGGTTGTGGTACGTGATCGTCTGGCTTCCGCTGATCTTCTGCTCGGCATCGTTCAGTTCGATCTTGATGTCGTAGTCCGCTTTCTGCTGCCAGTATTGGTGGCCGGGCGCGCCACTTGCCGTGCGGTACGTGTTAGGCGAAGGCAGTTCCTGATCCAGCTGCCGGAACTTGTCGCGGCCGTAACGTTCGCTATCCTGAGCGGTAAGTAATGTTGCTGCGCAAATACCGATCGCAGCGACGAAATGCTGTAAACGCATGTGTGCGAAAGTACGCGAAGTGCCGTTGCCGTTGGATCGGTGCATTGCGCGCTGCATCACAGAAGCCGCCCGTTCGTCACTTTCCGCGTGCTGCCACGATCGGTGGATCGTTGTTTTGCACCGGCTGAAAGATGATCCGCGACCACGCGTACGGCGGTCGGGCAGGACCAAATGGAGCGGGCAAGACCCGCTCTTTTTGTTATGTGTTGTCACGGTGAGCCCGCCGAACCGCTGATCCTAGATAGCATTTCCATTTGGGCGGATTCCTGTCAGGTCGTGTCTTCGCCTGCAAGTCCTCCTTCGCTTCGCTCCGTCCGGGCTTTCCGGCTA
Source organism: Bacteroidota bacterium (assembly GCA_023418095.1). GTDB lineage: Bacteria > Bacteroidota > Bacteroidia > Flavobacteriales_F > PHOS-HE28 > PHOS-HE28. Next base: position 1,238 of record JAEZDL010000122.1, on the reverse strand, counting down.
CGCCACTTACGCAGATCGCGGGGCGACGAGAATGATCAGTTCGTTGATCTCACATCCGCACCACACGGCCATCGTCCATCTCTATGATCCGATCGGTGCGGCGCGCGAAGTCATCATCGTGCGTCACCACCAGCAGGCTTTGGCCACCGGCGGCAAGTTTCTGGAAGATCTCGAACACGATCTCACTGTTCCTGCTGTCCAGATTTCCTGTTGGTTCATCGCACATCAGGATCGCCGGATCGTTGATCAACGATCGTGCGATCGCCACGCGCTGCTTCTGTCCACCACTGATCTGGTTGGCCTTTTTCTTCGCCTGATCCTCGATGCCGAGCGTTCGCAAGTGATGCATCGCACGTTGTTCAACTTCCTTCTCGCTGTACTTGGCGAGTTTCAGGCCGGGCAACATCACGTTCCAGAGCACGGAGAATTCCGCCAGCAGATAATGGAACTGGAACACGAATCCGATCTTCTCACTTCGCAAATGCGAGAGTTCATCATGCGACAGATCGCGCGTGCGCACACCATCAAGGAACAGATCGCCTTCATAATCGGTGTCCATGGTGCTAAGGATGTACAGCAGCGTGCTCTTACCGCAGCCGCTCTTTCCCACGACGCTCACGAATTCACCCCGATCCACCTGGAAGCTCACTTCCTTCAACACCTGCGCGGTGACCGGATCATGGAAGTACTTGTTGATCCCGCGCGCTTCGAGTATCGGTCCGCTGCCGTTCATTTTCCGCGTATGATCTGAACGGGATCCACCGCTGCGGCCTTACGCGCAGGGAACAGCCCTGCGATGTATGTGGTGACCAGCGCAAAGATGATCCCGATCACGTAGAACCGCACGGCGAAAAGCACAGGATATGTCTTGATCGTAGGCAGTGCCTCGGTCTCGAAGGGGATGTTGGCGATCACGTGCGACATCACGAAACCACCGATCAAACCCGCGATCCCGCCGAAGATGCCGATGATCAGCGAGAGACTGATGAAGATCCGCTTCACATCGGTCGCGGAAAAACCGGTGGCTTTCAGGATCGCAATGGAATCGAGTTTTTCGTAGATCATCATGTTCAGGATGTTGTAGATCCCGAATCCCGCCACGATCAGGAGAGTTACGCTCACCGCGTAGGAGATGATGTTGCGCACATTGGTTCCGGTATCGAACTGCGCATTCGCACTTTGGATGTCCAGCGCATCGACCCCGAACCGCATCTGGAATTCGTGCGCCAGCTGTGGCG
>JAEZDL010000091.1 GCA_023418095.1 Bacteroidota bacterium | reverse complement strand
GCATAAGCTGAAGAAGGAACAGCGTTGCACGATCGTCTTCACCGGCGATGGCGCCACGAGCGAAGGCGATTTCCACGAGAGCGTGAACGTGGCGGCTGTTTGGGATCTGCCGGTGCTTTTCATCATCGAGAACAACGGCTACGGACTGAGCACCCCGAGCAGTGAGCAGTTCCGCATGAAGAGTTTTGTGGACAAGGCGATCGGTTACGGGATCGAAGGTGTGCAGATCGCGGGCAACAATATCCTGGAGGTATACAACAACATCGCGAAACTGGCCGACAGCGTGCGCGAAAATCCGCGGCCGATCCTGGTGGAATGCATGACCTTCCGCATGCGTGGCCATGAAGAAGCGAGCGGCACGAAGTACGTCCCGAAGGAATTGTTCGAGGTGTGGGGAAGGAAGGATCCGGTGATGAATTTCGAGGCGTGGCTGCTGGCGCAAGGGATCCTGAGCGAGAAGAAGAAGGAAGAGATCCGATCGGAATTCAAGCAGGAGATCGAGGATGGATTGAAGGTGGCGTTCGAGGAGCCGGAGCCGGTACCCGATGCGGTACGCGAACACGGGGATGTGTACGCACCAGTTGTCAGTTCACAGTTGTCGGTTGCCAGACTGCCGGACGGTACGGACAACCGACAACTGACAACTGACAACCATCCCGAAAAGCGCATGATCGATGCGATCCAGCAAGGTCTTGCGCAGAGCATGGAGCGTCACCCGGAGCTGGTGCTGATGGGGCAGGACATCGCTGAATACGGCGGTGCTTTTAAGATCACGGAAGGATTTGTCGATCGATTCGGGAAGGAGCGCGTGCGCAACACGCCCTTGTGCGAAAGTGCGATCCTGGGCGCGGCGCTGGGGCTGAGCATCAAAGGCATGAAGGCGATGATGGAGATGCAATTCGCGGATTTCGTGAGCGAAGGCATCACCCAGATCTGCAACAACCTGGCGAAGATCCACTACCGCTGGGGCCAGAACGCCGATGTGGTGGTGCGCATGCCGACAGGCGCTGGTGTAGGCGCGGGGCCGTTCCACAGCCAGAGCAACGAGATGTGGTTCGTGAAGACGCCCGGCTTGAAGGTGGTGTACCCGAGCACTCCGTATGATGCGAAGGGCCTGTTGATGGCGGCCTTCGATGACCCGAACCCCGTGATGTTCTTCGAGCATAAGGCGATGTATAGGAGTATCAGCGGCGCTGTTCCAGAGCAGCCGTACATGGTGCCGTTCGGCAAGGCGGCCGTTGTGCGCGAAGGGGAGGCCATAAGCATCATCACCTACGGCATGGGTGTGCACTGGGCAGTGGAAGTGCAGAAGGAGACCGGCATCGATATCGAAGTGATCGACCTGCGCACACTGGTGCCGCTGGATGTGGAAACGATCCTGTCCAGCGTGAAGAAGACCGGCCGCGTGCTGCTATTGCATGAGGACACTTTGATCGGTGGTTTCGGCGGTGAGCTGGCAGCGATCATCGCGGAGCAGGCATTCGAGCATTTGGATGCCCCGATCGTACGCGTGGCCAGCTGGGATACGCCGGTGCCGTTCGCGATCCCGCTGGAGCAGGGTTTTCTGCCGAAGGAGAGATTGAAGGCGGCTGTGGAGCGGTTGGTGGGGTATTGAGATCAGTGCATGACCACAAAGCGCAACGTCCTGGATCCCACTTTCAGGTAATAGACCCCATTCTGTAGATGATCCACAGGGATCGATCTGGAATTTTGTAAGGGATAAAAAGAGATCGAACGCCCTTGGGAATCGAGTAACGCCGCTTCATTTTGTAGCAGCTTTCCGATCACTTGAATTTGATCCGATGCTGGATTCGGACCGATCGATAGTTCTGGTTCTGGCGCGCGTGTTCCCTGAACCCCTGTGATCAGATCAGTTTGTATCGCGGCGAGATAGGTGTGCGTGCTCGTAGTATCTATCCCACCGGTGAGATAAATGTGTGCGTCATCGCTGGAGATGCTGTTGATCCGTTCGTGGAAGGTGTAGGGTCCAAAAAGTTCAGCGTCATTCACTACCCATAAATGAGAATCAGCACCAGCGGCGGTTGTCCAGAGGGAGGAGTTCGATTTTAAAACCCATGCTCTTCCACTGGCATCGATCGTGAATCCATACAATATATGACCTTCGGTGTTCGGGATAATAGTGGTCCAGTCAACAATACCTTCCGGATCCATTTTTGTTACCTCGATTGGATTGATCGAGGAAGATTGTGCAGCGGCATATAACGATCCCTGATGGAACGCAAGGTATTCATATTCAATACCCGGGGTCTGGATCGCGGCTAATTGAGTTCCATCGGAAATTTGGATCCTTTGAATCTCTTGCATTACCGGGGCATACAGTATACCGTCATGTATCAGCAGGTCCGCCGGGTAGGAATATTTATGCCATACGTACCAACCCTCGGCAGTGGTACAATATAACCAGTTGTGACCGGAATAGACCACGTATGATCCATCTGTAGTGATGAGTTTCTGACCGGTGGTCCATGCAGCCAGGTTTCGATGAGCGAATATCCATTTCGTGCTATCCAAGTGCCCGCCGAACACCAAGTTCCCGACCACTGAGACTGGATATGTGACTACATACTGATGAGCGAATACTCGATCGTCGCACATCGTGATATCCGTGGTCCTGTTGTGATTGATGTACGGACTTCCACCCCGCCAGTACCCGACTGGGCCTGGTACGGTGGTGATATCAGTACCGTCCGGGGTGAAAACATAAAGTAAGTCGGCCATTTCACTATACGTGTTCAGGCCATCATTTATCGTGCATATGATCTTACCGCTGATCGGATCGACAGCCACGTGATTGTCCAAACTTCCTGGGTTCGATGATGTGATCGTTCCCTCCTGGCCGAACGGCCACGTATGTTCCCACAACGGCACCAATTCCTGTTGTGCGAAGATCCGTCCGAACGGGAGGATAGCAGTGATCAGAACGATCTGGATGATGTGATCGCTGATCCTCATTGTGGTGGTCCGCTGATCAGGAAACTTTCTGTGGTGGCGGTGTTCAGACGTCCCGCGATCGTGATCCATCCGTTGCCGAAGATCACATCATGCGCTTGCGCGCCAAAATGATAAGTGGAAACCATGGTCCCATTCTGATCGATGACCTTTATGTTCCCAATGGTTGCGCCGCATGTGATCCACATCCTGGATTGCTCATCCACCGCCAGTCCGGTAAGATCATCTGCAGGGGTTGATGAAGCGAAAGTGGTAATACCTGCAGAATCAAGTTTTCCATAATGAAGGATGCTGTTCTCTAAGCTCGCCCAATAAAGATCGGTTCCAACGACATGCAATCTTGCCCTGCCGGGTCCCGTGCCCATATACAGCTGTTGGGTGGAAATGATCGCTCCGTCGGATCCCGAGATATGGTGAAGGTTCGGCGGTTCGGCAACCATCAATTTGCCGTTCCAATGGGCCATATGAGTGAGCGTGGCGAATTGTTCTGGATCGTAGAGTGTATCCCAGAGTAGATCCCCTTCAAGATCCAGGGCATAAATGCTCTGCCTGCTGACCGTGGAATTTGAATCGACTGAACCGCATATATACACGTGCGAATCTGTGACCAGAAGGTCTGTAGCCATTTTCGTCGATGCGCCTGTCGGTGGTGAAGGTCCCCAGTTACCGGAAGGCGTATTCAAGCAGAACAGCACAGGTTGATCACCACCCACATACTGGTGGCGACTGATGCTCCAAACAGAGTCATTGCGAAGTGTGAAGTCGATGTGCCTATCCAACGAACCGCAATCTGCGGTGAGTTCTGGATAATAGGATTCGATCGGAACTCCAGCACTGTCGAATCGAAAGATGATGCCACCGCTGGAGCTCATGGTGGCTTCATCTTCGAACATCCATGCGGTAACCCCACCGTCCACGGCAAGCACGATCTTCGTTACAGCTCCAGATGGATAAAAAGAACTCAGGTGCGGATCGATCGGAGGCTGCTGTGCGATGATCACGGTTGAAATGAAGCATGAATGAAAAAAGATGATCGACCGCATTGATATCCCTTTGATCAAATGACGCATTTGCCAGATATGGTTGCCTGTTAGATTTGAAGTGATCCCCGATCTAACTTACCACCCATGTCCAACGCGCAACTTCAACTACGGATCGAAAAGGTCTTGAAGGCCGAGAACGTGAATGCCGAAGCGAAGAAGATGTTCGGCGGTGTGGCGTTCATGGTGAACGATCACATGAGTGTTGGCATCACCAAGAAAGGCGATCTCATGGTGCGGGTTGATCCGCATCGGATCGAGGAAGTGCTGGAATGGCCGGGAGCCGATCGCATGAAGATGGGCAACAAGGTGATGAAGGGCTTTCTCTTCGTTGATCCCACTGCCGTTGAGAGCGATGCAGCGCTGAAAAAGTGGATCGGTCTTTCGCTGGAATATGTACGGAGGCTTCCACCGAAAGCAGCGAAAAAAACAGCTACGAAGAAAGTTGCAGAGCGAACAGCGAAGAGAACGGCGATCCGATCGGGTTCAAAATAGATCTGGATTCCTGGTTCAGTCTTCCGCTTGCACGATGAACCAAAGGTTGCCGTGCCGGTCCTCGAAACCCGAAGTATAGCCATATTCCTTTTTCTCCGGCGGCATCAGTTCGGTCACCTCCAGGTGAAGTGCGCGCGCGTGCACAGCGTCCACATTATCCACGTAGAGGTAGATCGCAGCCGATTTTTCAGGCCACTGGGGATTGGATTCGGCGAACATGATCACGCCATTGTTGATGCGGATCTCGCCATGCCTCACTTTTCCATCCTCGGTCTGCGTGATGGATTGTTCTACGGCACCGAAGACATCCTTGGTGAATTTCAGCAATGCCCACGCATCCTTCACGATCAGGTACGGCATCACAGGCTGGTATTGCGGCGGTATCTGCATGGTATGGGTGATCGAAGCGGAAGATAACCGCACCCTTTTACCTTCGGCCGCAATGTCGGTGTACACTGTAAGGATCCTGAAGTCGGAATTCATCACTCCGGACGTGAAACGATTTGTGGTAACGAAGCCCGCAGGCCTTACGTTCCTGCCGGGGCAGGGTTGCATGCTGGCCATCGATCAGGACGTTTGGCGCGACATGTGGCGGCCTTTCACGTTCACTTCGCTGCCCGAAGCGCGCACTTTGGAATTCATCGTGAAGATCTATGATGAGCGCCAGGGCGTCACCCGGATGATGGGACTGCTAAGGAAGGATGACAAACTGCTCGTGAAGGATGTTTTCGGTACGATCACCTACAAGGGACCTGGAACTTTCTTCGCGGCGGGTGCCGGCATCACGCCGTTCATTCCCATTTTCCGCGATCTGTACAAGAAGAAAGCGCTGGGCGATTGCACACTGATCTATTCCAACAAGACCGTGTATGATGTGATCCTCGATCGGGAACTTACCAAGATGCTGGGCAAACGTTACCTGAACATCTTCACCCGGCAGAACGTGGTGGGTTTCCAGGAGCGGCGGATAGATCGCGACCTGTTGATCACCCTGGTGCAGGATTTCGATCGGTATTTCTACATCTGTGGCCCCCAAACGTTCGTGGACAACATCAATGGTATGTTGATCACTCTTGGTGCAAGTGCCGAATCGCTCGTGTTCGAAAGTTGATCGCGAGGGAGGGAATGATAACTTAAGTGGGGAAAGATCACCCCGATCAAGGATCGGCTGTTCATGATCGGTATGCGCTGGCATTCCAGCGGCGAGGCCGATCTGCGTTCTTCGGCGTGGGGTTTGTCCCGAGCGCGTGAACCTTTCGGTGCACCCATTCGTATATCCCAATACCATCCGTACCATGACCAAGCTTTACACCATCTCGAAAGCTCTGTGTTTCATGGCAACGATACCGGCGCAGATCGCCGTGGCCCAGTTGCCCTATACCTACACCAATTCCGTTCCACCGCATTCCAGCCGCGAATACCGTGTTTGGGAGAACCTTGAATTGAACGGTGATACGGTACACATCATCACCACCGGCACTGATGTGGTCTGGGATCTCACCAGCCTCGATCTCAACGAGCCTTTCAATCATACCATCTATTTCGAACCGGCGAGCGCTACGCCCTACCATGGTATCTTCCCTTTGGCGAACGTGGTACAGTGGGAGACCGATGCTGCCGGGGATTCGTACTACAACTACTTCAACAATTCACCTTTCGAGTTGCGCCTGCTCGGTGGCGTTCATGTGGCCGGCGGCACACCGGAGGTCGTGGAATTCTGTCCGGACCCGTTCCTGATCATGGATTATCCCATGTCCATCGGTTCCGGTGTGCAGCACGTGTACGATTGTGAAGCTGGCAACGGCGAGATCGACAATTGGGTGATCATGGCGACCGGCCGGGTGGTGTTCGATGGCGGTTCGATCGATGACCTGGTCCTGTGGCGATCGATCTTCACCGGCCCCAATTCCGTGACCACATCCTACTTCTGGACACAGCTGGACAATATGCTCTACCCGGTGGTGCGGTACATGCCGGGCACACACCTCAAGATCCGTGAGCCGCTCTCCGAAGCGCCCATCGGCATTGAAGAGACCGCGAGCGACCATGCGGCGATCGAAGTTTATCCGAACCCTGCATTGGATAACCTTACCGTGGTGATCGCTGAAGCCGGATCGACGCGGATCGTTGTGCGAGATGCGACCGGCCGCGTGGTGAAGGAGATCACTGTTCCAGCCGCAGAACGCACGGATCTGAACGTGGCCGATCTCAGGCCGGGTGCCTATTCGATCGAAACGATCGGAGAAGTAACGAGAGGCCGGGCGATGTTCGTGAAGCAGTAGGCCTCAGCGCCCCGATCGCACCAATTCGAGCATCCGATCGGTCCGGCCCGGTGCGATCCAATTCCAATCCCTGTCCCGTCGCAACCAGGTGAGCTGCCGTTTTGCGTAGTTTCGCGAATGCTGTTTGATCAGATCGATCGCCTGGAACAGGCTGATCCCGCCATCGAAGTGATCGAACAATTCGCGGTAACCCACGGTGCGCAAAGCATTCAGATCACGGTAGGGTAGAAGCGATCGGGCTTCCTCGATCAACCCCAGCTTCACCATTCGATCCACGCGCTGATCGATGCGTGCATACAATTCCTTCCTCGGCAGGTCCATGGCGACGCGAACGATGCGCAGATCGGTACGATCGTCAGGTTCGGACCGGTGGGCGCTCGCAGGCCTCCCGCTCAGAAGACAGATCTCGAGCGCGCGGATCACACGTTGCGGATTTCTTCGATCGATCTTTTCCCATGTGATCGGATCGATGGTTCGCAATTCGTCCAGCAACGGAGCAGGGCCATGTTCCTTCCACCGCGATCGAAGCTTTTCGCGCAACCTGATGTCTGAAACAGGCAGTGGATCGAAGCCTTTGATCAAAGCATCGATGTAAAGGCCGCTTCCGCCCACCAGTATCGCGATACCATACCGTTTGATGATCTGTTGCAGCACCGGTTCAGCTGCGCGGGCGAAGGCACCGGCGCTCCACGTCTCCGGCAATTCGAGGTGGGCGATGAAATGGTGCGTGATCCCTTGTAATTCCTCCAGGGAGGGCCGTGCCGTCCCGATGCGCATCGCGTGATAGAACTGGCGGGAATCGGCACTGATCACTTCGGTTCCGAGCTCTGTTGCCAGGTCGATCGCAACGCCGGTCTTGCCCGATGCCGTGGGCCCGCCGATCACCACCAGGGTGCCTTTCGGGCCTGTTCCCTCACTACTGGGATCTTTCACCTGTACTCGTCGCCAAGATCGTCCAGGTCGCTGTGCCGCGGCGCATCAAGGTCGTCGCCTGCCTCATCAAGGTCATCATCTTCGGCATCATACCGCTCATCGGTCTCATCTGTGTACAGATCCTCGTCCATGATCCCTTCAGAAAGATCTTCCTCCTTGCTGTGCTCGTCCGGGGCGGTGCCCATGCTGATCACCACGCGCGGGTACTGCGCACCTGGTTCAGCATCGCCGGCATGGATCAATTCCACCAGGAACATCCACATATGCAGGAAATCGTACGCGTAGATGAAGCGTTGATCGGTGCTGCGGATATGATCGCTTATCAGCACTTCGCCCATCAATGCAGGTCTCGATCCACCTTCCTCGTCGAAACCAAGATCGGCAAGCGGTATCTCCGGCCCCTTGCCCCATTGCTGATCGCTTACATAAAAGCTGGCCATTTCCTGGCCGATGAAGGCGAACGCATCCTTGATGGCCCTGTGAAGATCGAGGAACGTCTGGTCCGATCGGATCTCGATGTCGCGGAATGCTTCACCGGGATGATCGATCAGCACTCGGAAGCGATAGATGCGCATGGTGTTGGCGGTACCCGCTTCGCGAAGCTAATTGTTAGTTGTCAGTTGTCGGTTGTCAGATGCGGTTGGATCGGACCACGACGGTTCCCTGATCCCGGATCGATCATTACTGACAACTGGCAACTAACAACTGACAACGGCACTCACGCCTTCACGGCTTCCTTGCGCTGCGCCACGGGCACATAATCGCGCTTGGTAACACCGGTATAGATCTGGCGCGGGCGGCCGATCGGCTCCTTGTTCTCCACCATTTCCTTCCACTGGGCGATCCAGCCGGGCAGGCGGCCCAACGCGAACATCACGGTGAACATGCGCGTGGGAATGCCGATCGCACGGTAGATGATGCCGCTGTAGAAGTCTACGTTCGGGTAGAGTTTACGCTCGATGAAGTAATCATCCTTCAGGGCGATCTCCTCCAATTGCTTGGCGATCTCAAGCACCGGATCGTTGATGCCGAGCTTGTTCAACACATCATCGCAGCTTTTCTTGATGATCCGTGCCCGTGGATCGAAATTCTTGTAAACGCGATGGCCGAAACCGAACAGGCGGAACGGATCGTTCTTGTCCTTCGCCTTGCCGATCCATTTCTCGATATCACCACCATCGTTGCGGATCGCTTCGAGCATTTCGATCACCTCCTGGTTCGCACCCCCGTGCAGCGGCCCCCAAAGCGCCGCAATGCCCGCGCTCACAGCGCTGTAAAGGTTCGCCTGGCTGCTGCCCACCATGCGCACGGTACTCGCACTGCAGTTCTGCTCATGGTCCGCATGCAGGATCAGCAATGTGTTCAATGCATCGGCCACCACCGGATCCACCTGGTATTCCTCAGTTGGCAAGCCGAACATCATGTAAAGGAAATTCTCAACGTAACCCAGCTTGTTGTCGGGGTACATGTAGGGGTGGCCAAGATTGTTCTTGTAACTGATCGCGGCGAGCGTGGGCATTTTCGCGATCAACCGGTACATGGTGCGTTCCACCTCCTTCATCGGGCGGTTGGGATCCTGGCTCTTCGGATAGAAGGTGCTCAACGAATTCACCATGGCGGCGAGGATCCCCATGGGGTGCGCGTTGCTCGGGAAGAATTCGAAGAAGCGCTTCATATCCTCGTGCACCAGCGAGTGGTAACGGATGTTGCCTTCGAACTCATCGAGCTGCTTGCGCGTGGGCAGGTCACCGAAGAGAAGGAGATAGGCTACTTCGAGAAAGCTCGCCTTCTCGGCCAGTTGTTCGATCGGGTAACCGCGGTAGTGGAGGATGCCTTCCTCACCATCGAGGAAGGTGATCGCACTTTTCGTGGCGCCGGTGTTCTTGTAACCGAGATCCAGGGTTATGTATCCGCTATCGTCCCGGAGCTTGCTGATATCGATCGCCTTCTCGCCTTCACTGCCGATCACGACAGGATATTCGTAGGTCTT
>JAEZDL010000072.1 GCA_023418095.1 Bacteroidota bacterium | reverse complement strand
GCCTTACATGGCAGGTCTCAACTTTCCGCCGGAATACCAGAACAGCGTTTTCAATGCCGATTATGTGGGCGGTTGGATCAAGCGTTTCGTGATCGATGATGATGGTGCACCGGTGAGCGTGCACGACATGGCGGCCGGTCTTGGCGCGGTAACATGGCTCGGTGCAGGCCCCGATGGTTGCATCTGGTACATCAGCTACGATGCGAATGAGATCAGGCGCATCTGCTATACGCTTAACGTGGATCAGCCGCCGGTGGCCGTTGCGACCCAAAGCGTACAGTTCGGCGCAGGTCCGCTCACGGTGAATTTCAATGGAAGCCAGAGCAGCGACATGGAATCGCCCACGTTGGGTTATCTCTGGGATTTCGGCAATGGCCAGACCAGCACCGCGCTGAACCCGACGCATGTCTTCACGGCTCCGCCGGGCGTGCCCACCAGCTACAATGTCACCCTCACCGTAACAGATGGCAGCGGTCAGCAGAATTCGACCAACCTTTTGGTATCGGTGAACAATACGCCCCCTTCGGTGGACATCACCAGCTTTGCGAACGGCATCTTCTATCCCGTAGGTGTGGATACGGTGATCCAGCTGCAGGCCAGTGTGATCGATGCTGAACATGGCCCGGGGCAGCTCACGTACGAATGGCGCACGATCTTCCATCACAACACCCATACGCATCCTGAACCGGTGGATAACGAGCCGGTCACAAGCACGGTGATCAGCGGTGTCGGTTGCGATGGTGAGGAGTACAGTTATACGATCAGGCTTCGCGTGACCGATGCGGGCGGACTTTCCACCGAAGTGAGCAAGTCGCTCTATCCGCGCTGCCATGCGATCGCTCCGACGGCCGTGATCAATTCCAACATCACGGCAGGCCTGCCACCGCTGAACGTGCTTTTCAATGGTATGGGTTCTTTCGATCCCGGAGAGATCGTGAGCTACCAATGGAGCTTTGGAGATGGCACGTTCAGCACATCACCGAATCCCGGGAAGATCTTCACAGAGACGGGCGATCACGTTGTCACGCTCACGGTGACCGATGATGATGGATTGACCGGATCGGCCACCAGGGTGATCAGTGTGATCACGCTCGATCCGCCGCTTTGTGCAGGGGCTGCCGGTAGCATCACGCGGCAACTCTGGACGAACATCACCGGATCGATGGTGGCGTCGCTCACCAACAGCACGGCCTTTGCCGGCCCGCCGAACTCCACCACATTCCCCACGAGCTTGCAGGGTCCTACCAACGCGGCCGATAACTATGGTGCTCGCTATCGCGGATTCATCGTGGCCCCGCAAACAGGCAGCTACATCTTCACGATCACCAGCGACGATGCTTCTGAAGCCTACCTCGGTCTGAACGCCGAGGCGCGGCACAAGCGGATCATCTGCAGCGTGCCCGGATGGACAGGAGCCACGGAATACAACAAGTATCCATCGCAGGTGAGCGGGCCCGTTCAACTCCAGGCGGGAGCCTACTATTACATCGAAGTGCTGCATAAGGAGGGCACCGGCGGCGATCATCTTGCGCTGCGCTGGCAAACGCCTTCGAACAATACACCCACGGTGATCCCGGGATCGGCGCTTGTGCGCTGGCAGGATTGTCCGCCAAGTGTGCGTGTACGGGCGAATTTGCAGGGCGCATATGTGAGTTCCCTCAACCTGATGCGCGATGATCTGCGTGCAGGAGGCCATGTGCCGCTCACCGAGCCGTATACCTCGCTTGGTTATACGCTGATCGGCAGCGGGGGCGAAACAGTTCCTGCTTCGCGAATGGCGGTTACCGGTAGCAATGCCGTGGTGGATTGGGTGCTGGTGGAGTTGAGGAACGCGAGCGTTCCAGGGCAGATCATGGCCACGGAGTGTGCATTGCTGGAACGCGATGGCGACATCGTCTCGGTCAACGGATCGACCCGGCTTCTCTTCGAAGTACCTGCTGGCAATTATCACGTGGCCGTCAGGCACAGGAACCACCTTGGTCTTCGCACAGCAGCTCCGATCCAGTTGGGGCCGCACGAGGCCTGGCTCGACTTCACCCTTGCCGGCACGGCGACCAATGGCATCGAGGCCGGGCGCATCATGCCCAACGGTGTGCGCGCACTTTGGGCGGGCGATGTGCTAGCCGATGGCGTGATCAGGTACGTGGGGGGCAACAACGATCGCGATCGGATCCTGCAACAGATCGGCGGAGTGATCCCAACGGCAGTTTCGATAGGGTATCTTGTGAGCGATGTGAACATGGATGGGATCGTGCGCTACGCAGGTCCCAACAACGATCGGGATCCGATCCTGCAGAACATCGGTGGTGTGATCCCCACGGCGACGCGCTCGCATCAATTGCCATGATCCCGGTGATCGGCAGGAAGTGAGAAGGAACTAACATCCTTTTTTCAATAAGTTCCGTAGAAGGGGGCCGGACCATTCGATCGGGTCCGGTTAATTCGAACAACCAGCTCCCCATGCGTGTACTTCCTGTAATGACCGAATGCCAGCAGCGCCTCTTTTGCGCCATGGCCTTGTTGGAGGAAAGCGACCTCAAGACATTCTTCCGTGTGGTGCGGTACGACATCGACAGCATCCCGGAAGTTGAAGTGGTGAACACCGAGCTCGATCGTGGTGTAAGCCTCATGGACATCTTCGGGCCGCTCGGGCCGCTGCAGGAAAGTTTGAACGGCCGCACTCTTGTGCTCGAAGCGGTGAACCTGAACGATGGCCGCTGGTCGATCGATTTCGGCTTCCGCGGAAAACGTGGCTACGGGGCGCGCTGGATCATGAACATCTCGGAGGAAGGCACATTCACCAACGTGGAGACTTCACGTGTGTGGGTGCCCATGAAGAAGTGATCAGGGGGCAAGCTTTCCCTCGATCCCATCGTCCTTCCCGCCGCCTGTAAGCGAAGAGGCCATGATCTTGATCATGGAAACGATCTTTCCGCTCTTCGTATCCCAGTAGTACCCTTCCTTCGCCCGCACACGCAGCACGGCCAGATCGGGATCTTCCACACCGTTGGGGAACCATGTCTTCGCCATCGGCGTCCACAGTTCGCGCTTCAATTCCATGTCGTTCAATTCCTCCGCCTCGCCAAGTATGGACATATACTCGGAATCCTCCATGTTCGAGTAGATCAGTTGCACGGTCGGATCGGCCAATATATCGTGATCTTTCATGCTACTCTTCGAACTGAGGAACCAGATCGAGCCTTGATCATCAACCTTCTGTGTCGCCATGGGCCGCGATGGGATCGGCCGTTCGTTGAGGCGGGTAAGGAACATGCAGATCGGCATCTCATCCGCGATCTCCTTCATCCGTGCGATCGCGTTCATGCCGTGGAGGGATCTTTCTTCACTCATCATTGTCGCTTTGCCGATGCATACCAACGAACGGGCCGATCGTGATGTGTCGCCATCTTTGCGCCCCCGATCGAACCGAATACCATGGAACGCATCCCGATCAAACAGGCCCTGGACGACATCACGCTTACCGATACCATCGTCACGGTGGCCGGCTGGGTCCGCACCTTCCGCAACGACCGGTTCATCGCGCTCAACGATGGCAGCACGATCCGCAACCTGCAGTGCGTGATCGATCAGGAAAAGGTCGATCCATCGATCCGTTCACGGTTCACAACGAGCGCATCGGTGATCTGCATAGGAACCCTTGTGCCCAGCAAAGGCAGCGGCCAGCGTGTGGAGCTGCAGGTGGAACGGGTGGAAGTGCTCGGCGACAGCGATCCGGAGACATATCCGATCCAGCCGAAGAAACATTCGCTCGAATTCCTGCGCGAAAAGGCACACCTGCGTTTCAGGACGAACACCTTCAGTGCGGTGTTCCGCATACGGCACCAGGTGAGTTTCGGCATCCATGAATACTTCGATCGGAACGGGTTCAACTATTTCCATAGCCCGATCATCACTGCCAGTGATGCCGAGGGCGCCGGTGAGATGTTCCGGGTTTCGGTGCTCGATGCGAAAGATCCGCCGAGAACTCCCGAAGGCGAGGTCGATCTCAAGGAGGATTTCTTCGGAAGGGAAAGCCGCCTTACCGTAAGTGGGCAGCTTCAGGCGGAATTGGCCGCATTGGCGCTCGGGAAGGTCTACACGTTCGGACCTACTTTCCGCGCAGAGAACAGCAACACCACAAGACACCTTGCGGAGTTCTGGATGATCGAGCCTGAAGCCGCCTTCATGGATCTGAAAGGTGATATGGACCTGGCGGAGGGCCTTTGCAAACACCTCATCGATCGCGTGTTGAGAAACTGCGCCGATGACCTCGAATTCCTTGATGCGCGCCTGAAGGAGGAGGAAGCGCAGAAACCCCAGGCGCAACGCCAGGAAATGAGTCTAATCGATCGGTTGAAGTTCGTGCTTGAACATCCGTTCGAACGGATCACTTATAGTGAAGCGATCGAGATCCTTCTGCGTAGCAAACCGTACCAGAAGAAGCAATTCCAATTTCCGGTGGAATGGGGCGTGGACCTGCAGAGCGAGCATGAGCGGTACCTGGTGGAAAAGCATTTCAAAAAGCCGGTGATCGTTACTGGTTATCCTGCGCAGATCAAGGCGTTCTACATGCGAACGAACGGCCCTGGCGACCTGGGCTTTTCAGAAAAAGGAAAGACCGTGGCCGCGATGGACGTGCTGTTCCCGGGGATCGGCGAGATCATCGGCGGAAGCCAGCGCGAGGAAAGGCTCGATGTGCTGGAGGAACGCATGAAGGAGATGGACGTTCCGGCGGAAGAACTCTGGTGGTACCTGGACACACGCCGGTTCGGCACCGTACCGCATGCCGGTTTCGGCCTTGGGCTCGAACGATTTGTGCAATTCGTTACCGGCATGGGCAACATCCGGGACGTGATCCCCTTCCCAAGGACGCCGAAGAACGCTGAATTCTGATCAGCACGGTGCTTGTTGCTCCGAGTTCATCCAAAAATCCTTATCACAATGGGAGCACAAGAAGATAAATTGAAAGGGAACTGGAACCAGATCAAGGGCCGCCTGAAACAGGAGTACGGCAACCTTACCGACGATGATCTCACCTACCAGGAAGGTCGTGAGGACGAACTGTTCGGCCGGTTGCAGGAAAAGCTCGGCAAGACCAAGGATGATGTGAAGCGTATGATCGACAACATCGGGTCCGGCCGGTGATCCCATCCGGGATCCGACTTTTGAAAGGGGCGCGGGAGCGCCTCTTTTCTTTTTTCGATCCACCGATCCATGTTCCCAATTCGCACGCGGGCAGCGTTACCGATCGCGTCGTCGTCTTACATTTCGAGGTCCGCCACGACCGATGCGAAGATCCCTGTTGTTCATACTGGCAGGTATGGTGCTTCTCTTTTCCTGCTCAAGGGAGAGTGATCCACCGATCCCGGGGGGCGGGGGAAATGGTTCACCCGTGAATTACGATGAGGACGCCATGCCGTTCGCGACGCTTTCAGAATATGGATTCTTCGGCCTGCCGCTCAGGAACCTTCAACCGGTGCCGGGCGTACTACCTTATGAAGTGATCACACCGCTCTTCACAGATCATGCGATGAAATCGCGCTTCATCTGGATGCGCACGGGCTCACGGGCGCAGTATGTCGCGGATGATGTGCCTTTTGGATTCGATGATGGCACCATTTTGATCAAGAACTTCTTCTACGATGATGTTCTTCCCCTGAACGATCGCCGCGTGATCGAAACACGATTGATGATAAAGCGGAACGGGGCATGGGAGTTCGCCAATTACGTTTGGAATGCAGAACAGACCGAAGCCTACTTTGATCTGGCGGGCAGTTATACGGATGTGGCATGGACCGATGATCTTGGTGCGCAACAGCACGTGGAATACCGCATTCCCTCCTCCGCGGAATGCCTGGCCTGTCACAAGGAAGGGTCGTCGCCATTTCCCATCGGAACGAAACCGCAGAACATGCAGATGATGATCGATCGGCCGGATGGCCTTACCGATCAGCTGTCATTGTGGGTGTCTTCAGGCTATCTGGCGCCAGGTTATCCCCCTATTGCGCCGATCGCGGATTGGAAGGATGCATCGCGATCCCTGCAGGATCGGGTGCGCGCCTACCTTGATGTGAATTGTTCGCATTGCCACTCCGACCAGAAGTACTGCGATTACCGCCCGATCCGCCTCGCGTGGACCGAGACCATCGATCCGGCTGCCCTCGGGATCTGCATCCCACCCGATGAGCAGATCGATCCCGGTATAACACACATCGTGGCCGCAGGCGATCCTTCCGCCTCGATGATCCATTTCCGGTTGAGCGCCACGGAAGAGAATGTAAGAATGCCGCTTCTCGGCCGATCGGCGGTACACCAGGAGGCCGTTGACCTGATCGCCGATTGGATAGACTCGCTCGATCCACCTTGTAACTGAGCACACATGAAGAATATCACCCTGTTATCATTCTCGATCGCACTTGCTTCGATGCGGCCTGCGGCTGCGCAACAACCCCAGTTCATTGAGCAGGAACTGCCTTTCGTGGGTCAGGTGAAATGCGTGGTGGACATGAACGGCGATCTCCTGGATGATATCGTTAAAGTGAGCCCCACAGCGATCACCGTGGTGGAACAGACCGAAGCAGGGTTCACGGTGAACATTTATCCGTGCGATACGGCCAACCACACACCTTCCTGGAGCATCGCCGCCGGTGATCTCGATGGAAATGGGTACAACGATCTGCTCTATGGCGGTGGATCGGGCACGTCGTTCATGGTAGCGAACAACAACGGTACGAGCTTCACCGAGATCACAGGCCCGGAGTACGTTTTTTCGCAACGGACAAATTTCGTGGATATCAATAACGACGGGCATCTCGATGCGTTCGTGTGTCACGATACCGGCCCCAACGTGTATTACATCAACGATGGATCGGGATCTCTCACCTTCAACCAGGGCGGGATCGGCGACACGTTCGATGGTGGCAATTACGGATCGCTCTGGGTGGATCATGACAATGATGGCGACCTGGACGTTTTCCTCTCGAAATGCCGCGGCGGCGACACGCCTGCGAACATCAATCAATTGCATCGCAACAACGGCGATGGCACCTTTACCGATATCGCACCGGAACTTGGCCTGGATGACAACATCCAGACATGGTCCACCGCGTGGGGCGATTACGACAATGACGGTGATTTCGACATGATGGTCGGGGCGTTCAGCCTTGTGAACGGCGGTCACAAATTGATCCGCAACGACAATGGCGTCTATAACGACATCACCGCAGGATCGGGCTTCGATCTGGTCACCGCCACGAGCATCGAGAACGTGACGCACGATTTCAACAATGATGGATTCCTGGACATCTTCGGTGCCGGCGGAACGTTCGGTGCGGGAGTGATCATGGTGAACAATGGCGACATGACGTTCAGCCCGGTGAGCGTGCCCATGAACCACGGCCCGATCGGCGACCTGAACAACGACGGTTTCCTGGACGTGATGAACAACAACGTCGCGCATTTCGGTGTGGACAATGGGAACAAGTGGATCAAATTGAACATGATCGGCACCGCGAGCAATTACAATGGGATCGGTGCAAGGGTGGAGATAACGAGCGCGCTCGGTACGCAGATGCGCGAAGTGCGGAGCGGTGATGGGTTTGCCTTCATGAGCAGCCTTAATCTTCATTTCGGCCTGGGCCAGGATACGGAAGTGGAGCAGATCGTTGTTCGCTGGCCTTCGGGCATCGTGGATATCCTGTACGATCAGCCGGTGAATTCCACCATCGCGATCGTGGAAGGATCCACTGGAGTGAACGTGTCGGTCGCGGAGATCGATGGGCCGGACATCGTATTGCACCCTGTTCCCGCCACGGATATGCTGAACATCTCAACAGCGGAGCCGCTCGGTCCGCTGCCTGCCTGGATCTTCGATATGAACGGTAGGTTCGTGGCCCAATTGCCCGTCCTGCGCGGCTCGATCGACATTGGTGATTTGCATGGCGGGGCCTATGTGCTGTATCTTTCACATCACGGAGAACTGGTGCGGAGGAAATTCGTGAAGCTCTGATCGCCGATCGGCGGATCGGGATAGAAGGGAAGTTCACAGCATGAAGCGTATAAATATGTTTTTGAGGCCGTTCCGGTACCGGAGCGCCGCTCCAACTTTCGGCCACACTGCAAGTGGCGACACCTGTGAACACACATAAGCGATCCATTCCTTTTCAGCTTTGCGGGCCATTCCATCATTCGATCCTGGTGGCCCTGATCGCATTGTCGCCGCTGGGTTCGAGCGCGCAACAAGGTGTGCTTTTCATCAACGAAGTGATGGCCGCCAACAGCGGGGTCGTGCAGGACGCTACCGGTGAAGGAGAGGATTGGATCGAATTGTTCAATAGTTCAGGCGCGGCGATCGATGTTTCGGGCATGCACCTGAGCGATGATCCCGAAGAACCTGCGAAGCACATCCTCCCGATGTCGGCGGAACTGATCGTTCCTGCAGGAGGATATCTATTGCTCTGGGCAAGCGGCGATCCCACACGGGGGGCCACCCATTTGAATTTCAAGCTCTCTTCCACCGGCGAGAACATCCTGCTTTCATCTGCCACCGGTTCGCTGATCGACCTGGTCCCACCGATCGAGCATTTCACGGATGTTTCTTACGGCAGGGCAGGCGATGGCGGTGGCCAGTGGGCGTATTTCTCGCCACCAAGTCCCAACAGCCCGAATGCGCAAAGTGGTTTCCAGGGAAGGCTCGATCCACCTTCATTCTCGGTGCCGGCCGGATTCCATTCCGGTAGCATATCGCTTGCGATCACTCATCCCGATCCGGCGGTTACGATCTATTACAGTACCGATGGATCGACGCCGGGCCCTGAATTTCTGCAAGGCCAGACATATTCCTACAAGAATACCTACCCGAACATCGGCTCTCCCGCGATCGGGGCCATGTTCACGGACACGATGAGGGCCTATCAGTATACAGGCCCCCTCACATTATCCGACCCCACTTCGAGCCCCAACGAACTCAGCATGCGCACGGCAACGGCGCACACGTACCACCCGGCCAATTACATGCCCCAGGCGCCCGTGCGGAAGGCACATGTGATCCTGGCGCGAGCTTTCAGGAACGGTTTTCTGCCAAGCGAAGTGGTGAGCAGCAGCTATTTCTTCACTCCGGACGGACTTTCGCCGTACACCCTGCCGGTGCTTTCCGCGATCACGCAGGAAAGCAACCTCTTCGACTTCCAGGACGGGATCTACAATGCGGGGATCGACTATGAACAATGGCGGATCAACAACCCCAACACGCTGATCGATGGGTATACGCCGGCGAACTGGACAAGGAATACTGAATTCCCGATCGCACTGGAATGGTTCGAAGCAGGCTCCGGGCAGCGCGCCTTCAGCCACAATGCCGGTTTCCGGCTCCATGGATCGTTCTCGAAGACCTTCCGGCGCAAATCGCTGCGCTTGTATTTCAGGGAGGAGTACGGCCCGGATGATGTGGGCTACGCGATCTTTCCCGATCAACCGGACACCGATCACAAACGGTTGGTGGTACACATTTCCGGCAACGATGATCCGGTGACCAACATGCGAGACATGACCATACAGGCCATGTTGAAGCATATGAGGTTCATCACGCAATCGGCGCAGCCTGCAGTGCTTTTCCTCGGCGGTGAATTCTGGGGTGTGCACGCGATGCGCGACCGGTACGACGAGAAGTATTTCGAGAACGAACTGGGTCTTGGTGAGACTGAGATCGATGTGGTGGAGCGTTTCAGGCACGCTTCCATCGGCGACAGTATCGCATGGTCCGCGTTGCTCGACCAGGTCGACGACCAGGACCCGATGGATCCCGCGGTGTTCGCCGATCTGAAGACCAAGATCGACATTGAGGACAACATCGATTATCACGTGGCGCAGGTCTATATCGGGAATTTCGACTGGCCGCTGAACAATTGGAAAGCCTACCGCAAACGCACCAACGGGTTCGTTCCGGATGCACCTTATGGCCACGATGGCCGCTGGCGCTGGCTGATGTTCGATACGGATTGGGGCTTCAACCTGAACACCGTTCATCCTCCGGAAGCCCCGATGCTCGCGTGGGCCACCGATCCGGTGTATGGCGAACATACGCTGTTGTTCCGCAGGCTTCTTCGCAACCAGGAATATAGCCACGGGTATATCAATCGTGCTGCGGACATGATCAATACCGCATTCCGGCCGGAGGTGATCAACGGCATCATCGAGGATCATCGTGCGATGCTCCAGGATGATATGGTGGAGCACATCACGCGCTGGCCGGATTCCCCTTGGAACATCGGGAACTGGCACGATGAGGTGGATGAGATGGTCTATTACGGATCGCAACGCGCCGATCGTTTCCGCGACGAGATCCAGGATTATTTCGAACTGCCCGCGCAACATGCGCTGCAAGTCGATGTATCTGATGTTGATGCCGGCTGGGTGAAGGTGAACACCATCGATCTGCTGCCAACCACACATGGCGTGGCCACACCTGTTTATCCATGGAACGGCACGTACTACCAGACCGTGCCGATCACACTCGCCGCACACGCCTTTCCGGGATCCGCGTTCAGCCATTGGGAGGGCGCCGTGCAGGGCACGGATAGCGTGATCACGGTATCGATGACAGAGGCGATGAACGTTACCGCTGTGTTCGAGCCTGCGCCCTATTGTGCTGCCGAGGTGGTGCATTACTGGCATTTCAATTCACTCGCCGGCGGATCGGTCACGCAGATCGCACCCGATCAGTCCAATGATACCGGAGCGCTGATCACCTACGAGGGCACCGGGACCGGCTATCTTGATGCGACCCCGGGCGATGAAGGGTCCTCGATCAATGCGTTGGAGAACGTACCGGCTGGATCGGGACTTCGGGCCCGCGACCCAAGTACCGATCGGGTATTGGTGATCGGATCGCCTGCTGACGGTCACCGGGACATCACGCTTTCTTTCGCCACGCGCCGCACGAGCGCTGGAGCAGATTCCCAACAGGTGCATTACACCATCGATCCGCTGAGATTGGAGTGGATCGCGCTCGGTGAGCCGTACGCCGTTCCCGATCAATATATCACCCGCTCATTCTCGCTGGATGGCGTTATTTCCACTTACGACAACACCGATCTGGCGTTCAAGATCGAATTTCTTGGCCCCAATACCGGCGGACCTTCCGGCAACAACAGGTTCGATAATGTAAAGATCACCGGCAGGCCGGTCGGTACGGTTGAAGGGCTGTTGTGCGGGAACGAAACGACCTTCTCCTACCAAGGCCAGACCTATGCCCAAGGCGATCACATCATCACCGATGCGGCATCCCTCGATTGCGGTAACGTGACGTTGCTACGCGTGCAGCAGGCGGTGCTGGACACCACCGTGATGAATAACGGTGACACTTTGATCGCGATGGGTGAAGCATCTTCGTACCAATGGATCGATTGTTCCGGCATGCAGCCGGTACCAGGCGCTACAGGAGCCCAATTCATTCCTGCGGTGGAAGCTGATTATGCGGTACAGATCGGAACGGGGAATTGTTCAGCGACGTCGGAATGCCATTACTCAGCGGGTGATCAGGGAATGGGGATCTCGGTCTATCCAAATCCAGCGGATGGCTCGCTCTTCATCGGGATCGGCGCCCACCGCAGCGGCAGGTTCACGCTGGTCGATGCAACCGGTAGAATAGTGCGGAAAGGAATTCTTGCTTCGGCGGTGAATGAGATCGATCTTCGGGATCTTTCAGCAGCGAGCTATTTCCTGCACGTATCGGTAATGGATGGCGATCGGGAAAAACGCTGGACGAAAGTGATCTTGAAGTAGCTCAGGGTCGCTCCTTCAACTCCAGATCCGGGATCATGGTCTGGTGAGGTGTGCCGATCGAGACCGCATTCTCAGAGGGGATCACGCCCATGCGTTCCTCACGATCCGGCAGGCCGGTGATCGCCACGATCATCGTGAACAGGCCGGCTGCGAACCAGGTGGCTGCGGAATAGTCCGATCCAAGTTGGAGTTGCATTCGTATGGCGATCATTGTTCATCCTGCACCCGATCGGCGAACGCATCGACCAGGGTTCCCAGGAATAGCACGGCGAGCATGGCGAAAAGGACCTGGCCGGTGAAGGCCACGCCTGTTGTCACGGCCGGAATTCCAAGGAGCAATACCAATAGCAGCAATGGGAATAAGGTGCGTATCATGGAATTTCAGTTTCAGCAGAGGCTGAAGCCGGAACCGTGCCAGTGCAAGAACGTGTTCAGTAATGCCTGGCCGAAGCTTCGGATCGTAGAATGCGCTCCCGCGCATCGGAAGTGGATGCCACGATAGTGGCCGGTGCCGATCGAAAAGCGCATGTTCAGCGTGATCCGGTCTCTGCCAAGGCGCGGGTTCAAACTTTTTAAGCTTCGCGCATCTGGTGCTGCGGCTTCATTCATGGGTATTTTTGTTCCATGCTCAAACAGGGCCTTTTTCAAAAGCTTCAGCAAAAACTCTCGCCCCAGCAGATCCAGCTCATGAAGCTGCTGCAGGTGCCAACGATCGAACTTGAGCAGCGCATCAAGCAGGAGATCGAAGAGAATCCCGCGCTGGAGGAAGGGGACGATCACGAGGAGGATGAGCCCACGGAGGAGCAGGCGATCGCTGAAAGCGATACCAACGAGAATGAGAATTCCGACGATGCCGAGCGCGACGAGTTCGACCTGAGCGATTATTTCCAGGATGATGATACGCCGGACTATAAGCTCAGCGTGAAGAACAGCGGCCCGGACGAGGAGGATCGGGAGGTGCCGCTGGCAGGTGGAACGACCTTCCAGGATTCGATGAAAGCCCAGCTTTCACTGCGCTACGCCGATCAACGCACACGGCTTCTTGCTGAGCACCTGATCGGCAACCTCGACGAGGATGGTTATCTGCGCCGCGATCTTGATTCCATCGTGAACGACCTTGCGTTCACCCAGAACATCATGTGCGATCGCGATGATCTGGAGAAGGCGTTGCAGGAATTGCAGACGCTCGATCCCGCCGGTGTGGGCGCGCGCGATCTGCGCGAATGTCTTCACCTGCAGGTGCAGCGACTCCCGCACAGCCTGGAACAACGCATCGCGGAAGAGATCCTGGACAAGCATTTCGATGCGTTCTCCAAGAAGCATTACGATCGCATCATGGACCGGCTGGAGATCGATGAGGATGCGCTCAAAGGCGCGATCGAGCTCATCGTGAGGCTGAACCCGAAACCCGGGAATACCATGCGCGAAACGGACAAGCCCGTGCAGGAGATCGTTCCCGATTTCATGGTGACCGCCGTGGATGGCCAGCTGGAACTTCAATTGAACGGAAGGAATGCGCCGGAGCTTCGCGTGAGCCGCACATACCGCGAAATGATGCAGGATTATGCGCGTAACAAGAAAGACAAGGAGCAACGCGAAGCACTGCAGTTCATCAAGCAGAAGCTCGATAGTGCGAAATGGTTCATCGATGCGATCAAGCAGCGGCAGAACACGCTGTTGGTGACCATGGAAGCGATCATGATGCACCAGCGGGAATTCTTCCTCACCGGTGACGAAACAAAGCTTCGCCCGATGATCCTGAAGGACATCGCGGAACGGGTGGGGCTGGACATCAGTACGATCAGCCGTGTCGCGAACAGCAAGTACGTTCAAACGAACCATGGAACTTATCTGCTGAAGTTCTTCTTCAGCGAAAGCCTGAGCACCGATAGTGGTGAAGAGGTGAGCACACGGGAAGTGAAGAAGATCCTGCAGGATGCGCTCGAGGCGGAGGATAAGCGCAAGCCGTTGACGGACGATCAGCTCACTGCGTTGCTGAAGGAGAAGGGTTACAACATCGCGCGGCGAACAGTGGCCAAATACCGCGAGCAGTTGAACATCCCTGTCGCGCGTCTGCGCAAGGAACTCTAGCGGATGCGGGCGGCTTCGCGCTGGATCTCCGTACTTCTCCACCCGATCCTGATGCCGGTGCTGGTGCTGGCGATGATCATGTGGGCCGATCCACACATCGCGTATTTCATGCCTGGCGCGCAGACTTCGATCCTGCTTTCCATGGTGGCGATCCTTACCGTCGCTTTTCCGTTGGTGAGCATGCTGCTGCTTCTCCGATCGAAAGTGATCACCAGCCTCGAATTGCCATCAAGGGCTGAACGGATAGTGCCCTTCATCATGATGATGATCTATTATGCGATGACCTACTTCGTGCTGCGTTCCACGCATCTCCATCCGATCGCGCTTTCAGTGTTCCTCGGTATCCTCATCTCCATGGCCATCACGATCATGGTGACATTGAAGTGGAGGATCAGCATACACATGGTCGGGATCGGTGGTGCGATCGGTGCTGCTTCAGGCATCACAGCGCTGCATGGGTTGCCACTGCTGCCGCTCATCGCGTTCCTGATCGTGCTTGCCGGTCTTGTTGGCACGGCGCGCCTGATCGCGGGCGGTCACTCGCACGCACAGATCTATTCAGGAGCGCTGCTCGGCTGGCTCGTGATCTATTCCTGCGTGGTGCTGGAAGTGGTGATCTAGGCCTTCATCAGGTTCTGCTGCCAGCGCCATGCATCGCGAAGCGCATCGGCAAGGCCGAATTTCGGCTTCCAGCCAAGCACCTGTGTACACTTTGAAGTGTCCGCATGGATCGCCACCACATCGCCCGGCCGGCGTGGGCCGATCGTGTAAGGCACCTTCACCTTGTTCTCCCGCTCGAACGTGTTCACCACCTCCAGAACACTGTCGCCTTTACCGGTGCCCACATTGAAGACCTCGCAATTCCGATCGGTGGATCCCATCCATTCCAGGGCGCACAGGTGCGCATCTGCAAGGTCCATCACATGGATGTAATCGCGTACACAACTGCCATCGGGCGTATCGTAATCACCGCCGTTCACCGTGAGTTTTGCGCGTATTCCGGCGGCCGTCTGCGTAACGTATGGCACCAGGTTGTTCGGTACCCCGATCGGCAATTCCCCGATAAGGCCGCTGGTATGCGCGCCGATCGGATTGAAGTACCGCAACATCACCACCTTCAGATCGGGATCCGCGGCACATTCGTCCCGCAGAAGTTGTTCGCACGCGATCTTGGTGAAGCCGTAAGGTGAATTCGCCTGCTTGTCCGGTGAAGTTTCTGTGACCGGAAGTCTTTCGGGCTGCCCATAGACCGTGCAGCTCGAAGAGAACACCAACTGCTTCACATCATAGCGCTTCATCAACCTGAGCAGAACGGCCAGCGAACCGATGTTGTTCTCGTAATATTTCAAGGGCTCCTGAACGCTTTCGCCCACGGCCTTGTAAGCAGCGAAATGGATCACACCGCCGACCGCACCTTCAACCTCGAACACTTTTGCGAACGCTTCGCGGTCGGTGATGTCGATCCGGTGGAAAGGCAGTTTCTTGCCCGTGATCTTTGCGATGCCCTCCAGCGCGCGTTCTTCACTGTTCCGCAGATCGTCCACGATCACCGGGGCGTATCCTGCGGCCACCAGTTCCACCACGGTATGCGATCCGATGAAACCGGCGCCACCGGTAACGATCACTTTTCCTTTCGATGCCATTCGATCAACCATGAACGGTGGTGAAGGTATGGATGGGCGATGCGGAGTTCAAGCGGGCAGTGCCATCTTCGCGGCCACCAATGCGAACGCCGGCCCCGATCCTTTCGCTCATCGCCGTGATCGGCATGGTGCTTTTCACAGCGACGGTCTCCATCAACGGGCTTTGGATCGGGCAGGATGGTGAAGGGTGGAGGCAGACGATCCGCAGCGATGCGCGTGGTTATTACAGCTATCTCACCGCCATCTTCATCCGCAACGACCTGGGCAACGAACCGTTCGCGTGGGAATACGTGCACCGCACGCCGGATGGTACGCTGAACAAGTATTTCAGCGGTACTGCGGTGATGATGGCGCCTTGGTTCGCGATCGGACACCAACTGGCGCTCCTCGATCCGGATGCACCACGGAACGGCCACAGCGAATACGAGATGAAGGCGATCTCGATCGGCGGTTGGGTCTACCTGCTGATCGGCCTGCTCGCCCTTCGTGCGCTCCTGCTTCGGCTTTCCGTGCGCGATGAAGTCGTTGCATGGATTATCGTGGTGCTGGGCGCGGGATCCACACTCTTGCAATACGCTGCGATCCAGCCGGGCTGGTCCCATATCTACAGCTTTTGTACTGTGTCTCTCTTTTTTCTGGTGCTGCTAAAGATCCAGCAGGAAGGGAACGTTCATTGGTCCATCCCTGCGGCATTGCTTCTTGGCCTGATCGTATTGATCAGGCCGGTGAACGCACTGGTCGTGCTGGGCATTCCGGTGATCCTCGGAAATGGGGCCTGGAAGACCATGCTTTCGATCCTTCGCAGTGGCTGGATAGTGGTGGTCTCCATTGGGGTCGCCGCAGCGGTGGTGGCGATCCAGCCCCTGCTCTGGCATGCGCAGACCGGCAACTGGTTCGAATGGGGCTATCGAAGTGAAGGGTTCCATTGGGGAAGGCCTGAGATCCTTAACCTGCTGTTCAGCGTGCGCCGTGGTCTTTTCGTCTGGACGCCTGTGTTCATTCTCGCAGCGCTCAGCATCTTCCTGGTCTGGCGGAGGGATCGCACGCGTGCCTCATGGTCGCTGATCTACTGGGGAGCCAACTGTTATGTGATCGGTTGCTGGTGGATCTGGTATTACGGCAGCGGTTTCGGAAGCCGCGTCTTCATTGAACATTATCCGGTCTTGATCATACCGATGGCGCTGGCGTTGGATCGCGCCTCCAGCCGGCAATGGCTTGCGGCACGCATCTTCTTCACGCTTTGCATCGCCCTGCATCTCGCGCAATTCGTCCAATATCATAAGATGATCATCCATCACGAACGCATGGATGCGCGCAAATACGCCTTCACCTTTCTGCGATTCGACCCCGCGTTGGCGGGTGCGCTGGGCGGAAAGATCGAAGTGCCGCCGTTCCATCCGAACGGTATCGATCCAGTTCTGATCGCGGCCACGGACCTGGAGCGGCCCGACCCATGGTGGCGCGGCGGCAAGATCGTGGAACATCCCCAGGCGTTCAGCGGCTCGCATGTATGCAGTTACGATCGGAAGAACGAGTTCGGTCCCACTTTCATGGCAACGGCAGGCCAGTTGCCCATCGCCCGTGACCTCTGGCTCGAGCTGCGCTTCATGCGCTATGAAGCTGTGGCCGGTTCATCGTCAACAGCGATCGGTGTGATCGAGATCACGCGTGCGGATGGAAGCAGGGCCTATTACGATTCCTTCAAGATCAACCACATTCCCGGCCAGCAGAACGATCAATGGGAAGCGCTGGAACACCGTGTGCCGGTGCCTGCTTTGAAGACTGGCGAAAAACTCGGGTTCTATGTCTGGAACCAGCACCGCAAAGCCGAATTCCTGCTGGACGATCTTTACGTGCGGGTGTGGGCCGTGCGGCCATATTAGGGTGGGCCCAGCAGGATTTGAACCTGCGACCAAGGGATTATGAGTCCCCTGCTCTGACCGCTGAGCTATGGGCCCGTTCCCGATCGAAGCCGGGGCCGCGGTCGGAAGGAGCGCGAAATTACGCCATGCATGCCAACGGTAAATTCGCGCCCATGATCGATCGGATCGATACTGTCATCCTTGATCTTGGAGGTGTGCTGATCGATGTGGACTATGACCGGGCCGCAAAAGCCTTTGCTTCACTCGGTGTGAGCGATTTCCAGCGATCGTACTCAAAAGCGAAACAGAGCGATCTTTTCGATCGGTTCGAGACCGGTGAGATCGATCCGGCGGCCTTCAGGAACGAATTGAGAAGATCGGTAGGGCTGGAATTGAACGATGAACAGATCGATCATTGCTGGAATGCGATGCTTGGCCGCATACCGCCGGAAAGGATCGAACTGGTGAAGGAGTTGAAGGAGCGCTACACGCTGCTCCTGCTGAGCAACACCAACAGCATCCATGTGCCCGCGTTCACGCGGATCATCCTGGAGGAGAATGGGATCGATGATCTTCGTGCATTGTTCCATGGTGTGTATTTCAGCCATGAGATGCGATCGCGGAAACCTGATCCGAAGATCTTTCTTGAGGTGCTGGCGCGGCACGGATGCCTACCGGACCGCGCATTTTTCATCGATGATTCGCCGCAGCACGTTGAAGGTGCTCGAAAAGCAGGTCTGCAAGCAGTTCACCTCGATCTGGTGAAGGAAGATGTGATCCAACTCGTGCAGCGGCTGGGACTTCTCGATCGGTCTGTAAGGGATCAGGGTTGATCGTTTCCGCCGGAAAGCGCCTTGTCCGATCCATCCGATCGGATCTCCTGACAAAGCTCCACCAGCACGCCATTGGTGCTTTTCGGGTGAATAAAACAAACAAATTTGTTATCCGCCCCGCGCTTTGGCTTTTCGTTCAGCAATTGAAATCCGAGGGATCTTAAACGCTCCATTTCAGCTTCGATATCGGCCACTTCGAACGCGATGTGATGGATCCCCTCCCCACGCTTTTCGATCGCCTTTGCGATCGGGCCATCGGGTTTTGTGCTTTCGAGCAGTTCGATCTTGTTCCCACCGGCACGGAAGAATGAAGTGATCACGCCTTCGCTCTCCACTTCTTCGCGCTTGTAGCTGGCTGTTCCCAACAAGTTCCCATAGATCTTTTCGGCCGTTGAAAGGTTCTTCACGGCGATGCCGATATGTTCGATCCGCAGCAGGTGTTCCATCAGTTCCTGGGTAAAAAGAAACCCTCCGCTGAGGGAGGGTTCCGAAGATAGTTCGATGCGATCAGCGTTTGATGAACGTTTCGCCCATCTTGTTGTCGTAGTTGAGGTAATAAAGGTCCTTCTTGAGGGATGCCACTTCGATCCGATCGGCGAAGCCCCGCTTCACGATGTTCCCATATTGATCATAGATCTCGAACAGGGTGGGGCTGCTGAATACGATCTCGTCCTTGGGTTTTTCAGGGCTCCAGGTAACAACGGGCGCATTGGCCGCAGTATGCTTCACAGTTTCGCTGAAACGGGCCTTCTTGGAAAGATCCACCTGCTTCACGCGGAAAAGATTCTCTCCGCTATGTGGTGTCACTTTGAAGGTATAGGTCTGTTCACCGGGCTTTCCGGTGCCCATCACTTCACCCACCTTCACCCATTTGTTCCAGCGCTTTTGCTCTATGATGTAAGGCAATTCGCCGGTCTCGTTCGTGGTCGTCCAGGTATAGGTGCCATCGCTCGAGATGGATTGCTCAACGATGTCGAAGGTGCTCTTCGGTTTCAGTACTTCGGGATTCAGGATCACCGGGGTACAGCCGTCCTTGTGCTTCACCTTCACCACCACCTTGTCGCCGGGTTGAAGGCCGAAATTGTTCATGTCCAGTTCGAAGGCGCTGCTATTGATCTCATCCGTCGCGACCTGGTCGTTCACGGTCACTTCGAACACGCAGAAACCCACACCGGCCTCGGAGAACGGATTCTGGATGAAGAGGTTCTTTCCCTGGAAGTTGCCTTCCAATACGATCACTCCCGCCTGGGCGGAGATGGCCACGATCGTGCCGATCATCAATACTATGGATCGCATGTCAGTGAACTTTAATGAACTGCAATAATACGACATGAAAGAGGCGTTCCGTCACCATTGGCCGTGATACGGAACGTATCTTCAGTAGGTTGCACGGTCGGTCAAACGCTCTCCGCGGGAGCGACCGCATTGGCCATCCGTTCAATATCGGCCTGGTTGAAACGGCCCTGATCGTGGCTTTGGACCACGAAGGTGCGTCCCGCGTGGGTGATGATGCGGTAGAAATGGACGAAAGCGATCGTTTCATCCGGGAATTCGCTGCGGTAGATCAACAGGCCGGGTGTTTCCTTGATGATCGTATTCTTGCGCAACATGTCACGGTCCAGATCGGCCTTCAACCGCTCCATATCGCCTTCCTCTTCGGTGATCGTGATCCGGAAACGTTCGCCGGCGTCCACCTCCAGCCGGCCGATCGCATCGTTCCAGGTGACCGTGGCCGAGTCCGATCCGAGCAATTGGGGATCGATGTGCACGGCCAACGGAACATCGTGCTGCGAAAGATCGATGGTCCTTCCCGCGCCGGTCTCTTTCTCCGCTTCCTGGGTCGGAATTTCGGTGGTGGCCTCCGGTTCCGGCGTGCCGCAAGCAAGGAGCAGCATCGGAAGGATGAACAATTTACGATCCATGGCGGCGAAAGTAATCGCTCAACGGCTTTCGATCACAAGCCTTGTTCCGGCGGAATGTGAAGCGAACTCCGGTGCATACATGCACATGGCGGTGATGATGCCGTTGCTGAGATCGCCCGCCTGCTGAACGCTCAGGTCGTATTCCATTACATGTGTTCCCGGCGGGATCCGATCGAAGAAGAAGTTCACGCTCGCATCACGAACGCTCTGGTAATACGCAAGGCCGCCCTGCCATCTGGTGCCGCTCAACGCTTCCATCGGCTCCAGGCCTGCGGCACGCATGTCCTTCAGGTGCACGTAGTCGATGAAACGATCGGTGGTCAGTTCGATCCGGATCGTGATCCGATCCCCGACCGCTGCGGTGGTCCCATTTCCGATCGGTACCAGTTCGGTACCAGTCTCCGAAGCGCGCTTCAGCATCACCTGCTTCCGGATCCGGAAGGGACTTTCGTGGGCGGTGATCTTGTCAAGTTGTTCAAAATATTGCCAATGGAGCGCGCCCCAAGCCATGCGATCGGTGGTGGAGGTGATCGATACTTCGGCCAGTTCCGGCACGATCTCATCCGCCGCCCAGGAATGCGTGAAATAACCGGTGCCCGCTTCGCTCTTCGCAGGTACGATCGGCATTTTGCCCACCGTGATCAACGGCTTGGGGCCATCATTCAGATGGTCGCTGCCGGTGAGCAATAAAGCGTAGCATGCGTTAGCCGTGGCCTTCGTGGTCCGCCAGTCAGTGGTCTGCTTCAGTTTCAACAAGTGCATTTGTGCTCCGTTCACGGCGAGCGTATCCTGCGTGATCTCGTGGAACGCTTCGATCAGCATGGCGTGGGTTTCCACAGGGAACTCCGTCCATGATGTGCCTGGCGTGAAGCCCTTCCAATACAACCCCAGTTCCTCATCATCCGTGGCGCGCTCTTTCAGCGAACGCAGGATCGTGGCGGGGACAGGCTGTGCAGTGCCCTTCGATCGGTGCAGCGCCAGGGCGATCATCGCCTGCTCCTGCAGGCCGTACTTCAGCCATTCCGCGGAAAAACGCGATCCAATGAAAGCGGCGGCCTGTGCAGCTTCCGCAGTGAACGGGCGATCCATGAAGAAGCTTCGCGCATAGAGGTATTGCACATCGGCGTAGCCGGGCACAAAGCGATCCAGCTCTTCTTTCGTGAGATCCTTCCGCGCCCGTTCGTAGCGTTCACCCGCCTGGCTGTCCATCCAGGTGATCGCACGATCGAGCATGGCGCGTACCTGCATGTCCCGATCGGGATCGGTCGCGTCCAATTTTCGAAGATGCCCGATACCGGCCACGATATGTTGGGTGATCTCAAGCGAAGGGAACATGCCGGAGAACCACGGCCACGATCCGTCGGCCAGTTGCAATTCCTGGAGTTTTCGTAATGAGGCCGCCTGCTCGCGAGCCATCCGATCCATGTCGAAGAGAAGGATCAGATCCTCCTTACGCTGTCTTTCATCCGCCGCGCGCATCACCCACGGCGTTTCTTCGAGAAGGATACTTCTCAGTTCGGGGTTCTTCTCGAGCGCGCTCGACATTTCCGATCCGCCTTGGGCCGCCGAGGCTTTCCAGGCATTCACGACCGTCAGGATCCCGGGCCGCTGATCCACGATATGCGCTGCGATCGAATTCGCGTAGTATCTGCTGAAGATCTGCTCGCTGCACTCGTGCGGATATTCCGTGAGATACGGAAGCGCCTGTACCGCGTACCACGCGGGGTTCGGGGTGAATTCAAGCTTGAGGCTTTGGTGCCGGAGCGTGCTGCTCGTGTCGTTCCCAAGTTCTTCGAACGAAAAATCTTGGGTGCCGGCCTTTCCGATCGGAAGCGGTAGGCTTTCCGTTACCAGCAGCCGATCGGATAGTACCGGCAGCACATGTTGTTCACCATCGTTGAAGCCGTTCGCGCTGAGTGCGCTGATACGGATCCCCACCAGGTCCATGGTCGCGGGAACTTCGATCCGCCATGTTGCGGAACCGCTTTCACCCTGGGCCGCGGTGAAGGGCTGCTCCTTCAGATCAAGCTTGAATTCTGTATCGAGCGACCGGTTCGTGTATGGATCGAAAAGTTCCAGCGTGATCGCACCGTCGATCGGATCACCCTCAAGCACATCGATCCGGCTCACCAATTCGATCCGATCGCCTTGCCGCAGGAATCGCGGAAGGTTCGGCATCACCATCATCGGTTTCTGCGTGATCACTTCGCGATCGAGCTGTGCGATCTCAAGCTCCCTGGTGTGCGCAAGCCCCATGAAACGCCATCGCGTGAGCGCATCGGGCATGGTGAATTCCATGACCACCGATCCATCCGCATCGGTCAGAAGATCGGGAAAGAAGAAGGCGGTCTCGTTGAAATTCGATCGCACCGGCTGATCCACCGATGTGCTCGGACTGGCGATGCCCCGATCCGGTTCCTTCGGTACCATTCCGTTCACGGCCACCATTTGCATTTCCTCCTTCTGCACGGAACTGTTCGCTGCATCTCCTCGCATCATCACACCGCCCGCTTCAGCATCCATGGAATACAGGCCGGAGAAGTCAAGGCTGAGCGGCCAGCCGAAGGTCCTGAGTGAAGGAAAAGGCCTGATCGTGTCGCGCGGCATTTCGGGATGGATCCAGGCCTGTCCATGCACGATATCGAAAGGCTGCATCCTGTCCCACTGCAGTACACTTTGGTATTGTGGCCACTGGAACATTTCCCAGGCGTGCGGAACGAAGTGATCGAGCGAGGCATCGTACATCGAGGCCAGCATTTGCGCAGCGACAGGACCGCCATCCGGCCCGCTGAGCTTCAGCCTGAACTTTTCCTTCGATCCCGGCAACATCCTGTCGCGGAACGTGGTCCATTCCACCTTCAACCGCTTATTCTCCCACGGCACTGCGACATGCCTTGTCGTCCTGAATTCGCGGCCGTTCGCAACGGCCACGAAATGCACCGCGAAGCCTCCGCGATCGCTTTCCAGTATCGGCAGTTCCACGAGTTGCTGGCCGCGCTGGAGATTGAACCAGCGCACAGCGGCGATGGCCCCGCTACGCTCCACTTCCATTCCGATCCGGCCTTCACCCAGTGCACTGCTGACAAGGAAGGAAGCTTTCCCGCCCGGCTGCAGACCGGCCGTATCCGACACCTGTTCCACATGGAAGGCTTCCGCGAGGAACCCTGTGTTCTGGATCTGCGGATCATATACGGTAACCGGCCGTTTCACTTTCACTTCCTCACCATCATTGCCGGTCGTGGAGATCTCGATCAGATACATGCCGACCGCCCAATCGGAAAGGTTCGGCAATGGGATCTTTTTCCCGCCGGAATTCCAGCCGCGCATTTCAAGAACAAGGCTGTCCTTCTTCCATTCCAATGGATCGTTCTCGTTTGAATACGGATCGAACGGGAACAGCGCGCGATGCGCCTCTACAGGGATCACATGCCGGTCCGGGGCCTCCCATTTCCGATCGCGGAGCGGAAGAGGTGGCGGCTGGAGCCGGTGGATCGTGATATCGACCGGTCTTTCCACGGCCACGCCGTTCAGGTTCTGCACCTGTATCGCAAGGCTGTCGGTCGTGCTGCGGTCGATCGCATCGCCGTTCCCCAGGTCGATCCCGATGCTCTTGTAACCGAGATCGAGCTGGATGCTGTTCTGCTGAGTCTCTCCGCTTGGATCGGTCGCGACTGCTTCGATCGTGTACACGAAGATGGGATCGGCCTTTCGTGGAAGCTGGCCATCGCCGGTAGCGATGAAACCGATGTTGAAGGAACCATCGCCATCGGTGGTATCGGTGCCGCTCGCGATCTCCACAGGCCTGCCCCAGCCCGGGAAGCCGCGCCAGAGCTGGTCGCTCCACCAGGGCATCCGCGCAATGCGTGTCACCGTCCATTTCACTTCCGCGTTCCCGATCGCCACACCGGAATAGGCTTTCACCTTTCCTTCCACAACTGCACGCTGATCCAGCTTCGCTGTAGTTCCGATCGGGTCGAAAGTGACCTCGAATTTCGGCCGCTTGTATTCCTCCACCAACATGGAAGTGCTGCCTTCCGGGGTTGCGATCCGCATGTGTCCGGTAAGTCCGCCCGGCGCTTTGAACGTGCCATGGAAAGTGCCGAACGCATCGGTGGTCAATTCGATCGAATCGACCACTTCCTCGTTCACATTGAAAAGCTTCACCGGAGTGGCGCGGCCTTCCTTTGCGACCGTGGTCCCATCGCGATGGACGGTAGTTATCCCCTTGAAATGGATCGTCTGTCCCGGCCGGTAGATCGCGCGATCGGTGAAGAGGAAGGTGCGAATGCTGTCCGATCGGAGCTCCTCCTGATGATGCCAGCTCCAGGCCGGGGCCGTGATGAACCGATCGCCATCGGGCATGATGATCTGGAAACGGCTGGTGATCGAATTTTGTTGAAGTTCAGCGGTGGTCCGTCCTTCGCTCACAGGCAGGTCGCTGCCGGTCTTCTTGAATTGCCGATCACCCTGTTGGTGATCGAGGGTCCAGAGTTCCACCTTCGCATCGTTCAGTGCTCGGCCGGTGGTCCGATCGAGCAGCAGTAGTTCAAGCTTTCCATTGCGGGTGCGTTCCGCGACAGCGATCCGTGTGCTCCAAAAGCTGGCGACAGCGAGTTCGTTCTCTGCGGAGAATTGTCCGTTCATGCTCGCAAGGATCGCATATCGTCCTGCAGGTAAAGCTTCCACCGGCAGTTCGGCAAGATGCCTGTTCATATCACCATCATCCGGCAGATCGACCGACCATTCGCGCACTAACTTTTGTTGCAGAAGCCACTTCACGAGATCGGGTCCCCAACGATCCTGCTGCTGCACGGAGGGTGGTTCCTCCACGATCCGAAGGTGCACTTTCTGCACGTTCATATGACCGAGCGCGATCTTCAACGGCTGATCCCGGAGCACCGCTTCCTCCACAACGACATCGATCGACGTAGCGGTGAGCTGTGCTTTCAACGCCTGTACCTTCATGGCGCCGATCGAACCTGGGAAACGCGTGATCGCACTGTCGCATAATGCTGCTGCCGTACGTTTTTCCCATTTGTACTCCCCGGGATCGAGGCGCTGGAAGAGATGCGCTTTTTCAGCATGCCAGTTCGCGATCGCCACGTTCACTTCGCTCCATGCCGGCTGTTGTCGTACACGCAGGCCGATCTGCTCCAACGCATGCAGGTAAAGGCTGTCCTTCTCTTCGAGGCTGCTTCGTTCCGTTACGAACCGCAACCGATCCAGCATGATGCTGGTGAGGATCGCCGGGTGATCATCTGAAAGGTGCGCGCGCTCCCATCGTTGCCACGTGCGCAGCGCCTGGAATTCCCACGAGGTGCTGTCGCGATGGTGCAGCCGGCGTTGGGCGAGATCCTCATAGAGCGCGAAGAACGCAGGATCGTCCAGCTTGAAACGCCAGGCTGGTTCCGCCAGCCTGGTCTCGCTGTTGCGGAAGATGTCGATCGCGCGGCGGGCAAGTATGTCGATCAACAGCGGTTCGTCGAAGTTGCCCGAACGTGTGTAGGGCTTGCCTGGTCCCGGTCGTGGCAAGGCATACGGCCATTCCAACAGTTCACCGAGTTCGCCTGCCGGAATATGCTTCAGCGTATCAAAAGGTTCGATCGATGCCTGGAAATGTCCGATCACCTTTTGCATGAACATCCGTTGGTCCCATGTGGAAAGTTCCGTGGTATCCGCAGGGGGCGTGGCATTGGTGTGATCCAGGATCCGCCAGCGCTCCTGCTGATAGTAGCTCCAATACGATCCGCCCAAAACGCTATGCAGCAACTGCACAAGCGGGATCGATGAAGAGTCCCCGTCGAGCGAAGCCACCCGCTGCTCCAACTCCAGGATCAGCTGTTCGCGTGGGATGCCAGTGGCCTGCTTGAAATTGCCGGCGTTCATCAACGCACGGAATTCGGTGCGCCAGTCGCCACTTTTGCGCGCTTCGCCGGCGATCGATTCCGTGATCTCCAGCGCACTTGCGAACAGTCCGGTGGCGGAAAGCGAATCCACCTGCTCCCAACGCGGATCCTCCTTCATTTCAACAACAGGTTTTCGTTGGGCACAACCGATCACGATCGCCACCAGGGCGAACTGCATGAGCGAT
The DNA here is from genome assembly GCA_023418095.1 of Bacteroidota bacterium. Taxonomy (GTDB): domain Bacteria; phylum Bacteroidota; class Bacteroidia; order Flavobacteriales_F; family PHOS-HE28; genus PHOS-HE28. Next base: position 12,661 of record JAEZDL010000072.1, on the reverse strand, counting down.
CGTGCGATCGCATTTCCGCGCATCATCGATCCGGAATAAGGTCGCAAAGCTCGTGAGTCCCGGTGCACTTCCTATCAGTACACCGGGAAAGGGCGGACGTTCGATCCGCGGAATGCGATGGGCGTTATTATTTTGCATGACATTTACCGGGCTATCATGAAGATCCTGATCATCTATGGCACCACAGAAGGCCAGACGCGGAAGATCGCGCGCTACATGGAGGAGAACCTTCAGGCGAAAGGCCATGCGGTAAGCATTTCCGATGCGAGCGACGATCCGCCTTCACCCCAGGGTTTTGATGCTGTGATCCTTGGCGGTTCGTTGCATATGATGAAGCACCAGGCCGCGCTCGCGGATTATGCGACGCGCCACGCCGCAATGCTGAACAACATGCCCGGGGTGTTCTTCTCTGTAAGTCTCGGGATCGTGACCGGAGAAGAGAATGCGCTTGCCGAAGCACGCCGGATCGCGGATGAATTCGTGCACAATGCCGGTTGGTCCCCGCAGCATATCGAGTTGATCGCAGGTGCGCTCAAATACACGCAGTACGATTTCTTCAAGCGGTTCATGATGAAGATGATCAGCACGCGGTCCGGTGGGTCGGCGGATACATCGCAGGATCACGAATACACCGATTGGGAGCAGGTGGCCGCGTTATGCGATCGGGTTATCGCGATGCCCCGGTTCACGGCAGGGAACGCCTGAGGTCCACTTCAGGGTCCAGGTCCCTGCCATCAAAAAGGTGTTCGATCAGGTGGATCGCGCACCACGGAGCGATCATTCCGCCGCGCGAACCAAGCCCATTGAATACGGCCTGGACAGGTGAGATCTTCCCAAGCACCGGCCGGCGATCCCTGGATGCCGGTCGCACACCAGCGCGATGTTCGATCACTTCGGCCGGCCTGTGGACCACTTCGCGAAGCCTGCCCAACAGATGATCCCTTGCTCTTTCCGAAGGTCCGCTCCAGACATCGTTCCATTCGAATGTCGATCCGATCCTGAACAGTTCATTGCCGATCGGAAGGATGAAAATGCCGCGGTGAACGATCCTCTCAAGTGAAAGTCCGGGAATGCGCACCGTAAGCACTTCTCCTTTCACCGGCACGATGCCGTTCATGGCCGGGAACGGTCCTTCGCAATGGATCATCCAACGCGCCGAACGATCACCGGTCACGACACGATCGGTCTTGATCCGGATCCTTTTTTGATCGATCCATTCTTCTGTAAGTGCGCCGTCGCGCAGGAGTGCCGATCGCTGCCGATCGAGCATGGTGCGGATATCGAGCCACGCACATCGCTTGATGAGGCCGAGACCATGTGGCGCAATGATCCCGGTGTCCGCAAGATCCTTTTCAGAGCCCATCGAGAGAAGCGGATCATGTGTTTCGCGGGCCATCGCTCGGTGCCATTGCGCCTCTTCATTCGGTGTTGGGAACAACTTGATGAGCGGGATCGGATGCCAGGCGATCGTTCGTGATACCGACCCCATCGCCGCGTAGAATTGCTCGCTTACACGCAACATCTCGTGCGCCCGCCAGGTAGGGACATCGCGGCGTAAGGAGACCGGGTTGATCACACCGGCGGCCGCCTGGGAAGCACCTCCTTCACGCGGCCGATCGAAGACATGGAAGGAGATCCCGCGCTGTTGCAGGTGATGTGCGAGCACAGCCCCCGCAAGGCCGTGGCCGCATATGATCACATCATGATGGTGGTCCGCCACACCGCAAAGGTCGACCGATCAAGCCGCCTTCTTCGCGATCATGGAATCGATCCGTGCGATCAGGACCTCCTGGTCGTAGGGTTTCAGGAAGAGGTCGTTCGCGCCGATGCTCCGTACCATTTCAGAAAGCCGCGGAAGATCATAGGCGGTGAGGATCATGATCGGCGTGGCGATGCCTTGTGCGCGGATCTTTTCCACCAGCGTAAGCCCGTTGCCGTACGGAAGTCCCATGTCGATCAACAGCATGTCCGCCTGGGTTCGGTCCAGCACTTCCTGAAGTTTTCTGCCATCGGGAAGTGCGATCACTTCATGCCCTGCGGCCACCAATCGCTTTTCGAGAAGCTTGCGGACAAGTGCATCGTCTTCGATCAGGATCACGCGTGGCATCAGGAACGATTTTGCACATTCCTACGTGATCCGATGCACAATTGTTCCGGATCACATGCGGCCTGTGATCCACTTGAACACGTCGTTGCCGTTCGCGTACAGGATCAACCCGAAGAGCAGCGCCATGCCCACCATTTGCGCCACCTCCAGCACACGCTGGTTGGGTGCGCGGCGGAAGATCATCTCGTAGAGCAGGAACATCACGTGGCCGCCGTCCAGCGCAGGGATCGGCAATATGTTCATGAACGCGAGGATGATGCTGAGCAAAGCCGTCATGTGCCAGAACTGCTGCCAGTTCCATTCGGCACTGAAGAGATTACCGATCGAACCGAAACCGCCGATCTGTGAAGCGCCCGACTTGGTGAAGAGAAGCTTCAACGAACCAACGTAGTTCGAAAGCGTTTCCAATCCGTAATCGATACCGGCCGGGATCGCTTCAGCGAATCCGTACCGTTCATGTTGAAGCTGGAAATAGGCGGATGGCGGGCGATTTCCGATCCCGATCAATCCATCATCGCCGACTTTCACCGGCAATTCGATCTGCGAGCCGTTCCGCTCCACGGCGATCTTCACTTCACGGCCTTTCTTATCGGCCATCAACTTTCTGAAATCGTTGAACCAGGCAGCTTCCTGTCCATCCACAGCGATGATCCGATCGCCTTTCATCAGGCCTGCTTCCGAAGCAGGCTGGCCTTTGAGCACGGTATCCACATAGAACGGTACACGCGGGGCGAAAAGTTGTTTTTCACCGCGATCCAGGATCTGGTCATGGATATCCCGGTCGAGGATCACGTTCTGCTCCTGGCCATTACGTTCGATCGAAAGCGTACGATGGCCATCGATCAGGATCTTCTTGGTCATATCCTCGAGCGTCCTGGTCTTCTCACCGTTTATCGCCAGGATCCGATCGCCATCCTGGATCCCTTGTTCCTTCATCAATTCGCTGGGATGCACGCCATATTTCGCTTCTTCCAGCGGCAGATAATCCTGGCCCCAGACAAAGAGGATCATGATGTAGAGCGCGAGGCCGAGCAGCAGGTTCACCGTAACGCCGCCGATCATGATGATGAGCCTTTGCCATGCGGGTTTCGCGCGGAATTCCCACGGCTGCGGCGGTTTCGCCATCTGGTCGCGGTCCATGCTCTCATCCACCATGCCACTGATCTTCACATACCCGCCGAACGGCACCCAGCCGATGCCGAATTCGGTGCCACCGATCTTCTTCTTGAAGAGCGAGAACCACGGATCGAAGAAGAGGTAGAATTTTTCTACGCGCGTTTTGAAGAGCCGCGCCGGTATGAAGTGACCGAACTCGTGCAGCACCACAAGTATCGAAAGGCTGAGGATCAGCTGTGCCGCTTTTATCAGGAATTCCATGTAGTAGGTATGCGTTCACGGGCCACGCGGCGTGTTTCACGATCGGTGGCCTCAAGGTCTTGCAGATCGGGATCGGTCTGGTGTTGCACGGTTGTCAAACAATGTTCTACAAGATCGCTCATCTCGGTGAAACCGATCCGATCATGCAGGAAAAGATCAACAGCCACTTCATTCGCGGCGTTGAGGATGCATGGTGCGTTGCCACCCTTTTCCATGGCGTGAAGCGCCAGAGCGAGGTTGCGGAAATTTTCCATGTCCGGTTTCTCGAACGTCAACGAAGGAAACTCCAGCATGTTGCAACGCGGCCATTCCGTCGCCAACCGGTCGGGATATGCGAGTGCATATTGGATCGGAAGTTTCATGTCCGGCAGGCCCATCTGTGCTTTGATGCTGCCATCGCGGAACTGCACCATGCTGTGGATGATGCTTTGCGGATGTACGAGTATCTCGATCTGGCCGGGTTTCAGGTTGAAGAGCCATTTCGCCTCGATCGCTTCAAGCCCTTTGTTCATCAGGCTCGCGGAATCGATCGTCACCTTCGCGCCCATCACCCAGTTGGGATGTTTCAATGCCTGTTCCCTGGTCACAGCCGCGAGCTTTTCCCTGGAATATCCACGGAACGGTCCGCCGCTGGCGGTGAGCATGATCTTCTCGATCGGGTTGTGCCATTCACCGGCCAGGCACTGGAAGATCGCGGAATGCTCACTATCCACCGGATAGATGTTCACCGCCTTCCGCTTCGCAGCTTCGGTGATCAATCCACCGGCCACCACGAGCGTTTCCTTGTTGGCCAGGGCGATCGGTCTTCCCGCTTCGATCGCAGCGAGCGTGGGCCGCACACCGGCATAGCCGACCAGCGCGGTGAGCACAAGATCGATGCCCTCCATCGTCACGCACTGTTCCATCGCTTCAGCGCCTGCATAGACCTTGATCCCTTTCGGGAACAAAGCGTCGCGCACTGGATCCAGTCTAGCGGGATCGGAGATCACCACCGCATTGGGTCCGAATTCCAACGCCTGCTGGATCAGCAGATCGGTGTTGTTCCCGCATGTAAGAAGTTCCACCTGGAAACTCTCGCGTTGTTCGCGGACCACCTGCAGGGCCTGGGTGCCGATCGAACCGGTGGAGCCAAGGATCGCGAGACGTTTTTGCATTTTGCGCACCGCCGCGAACCCTTGATCGGATCGCAGCAAGGTGCAAAGGTCGCGATCCGCGGCTAATTCCGCTCAGGCATCGGCGGAAGGGCGGCACTTCGCCTCATGCAATGTCTGTATCATCGATGCCGGCTCGCAGATCACCGCGCGTCCGCTCATCAATGCGATCGGTGCCTTCAGGATCTGCGGATTGCGGGCGAGCACATGCAGCCAGCCTTCCGTATCGTAATCACGGCCGCGCACATGTTGCTGGTAGAAAGGATGCGCACGGTTCATCAGGTCCTTGGGGCGAACGTTCAATTGCTCGATCACCTGCCTGAGGAACGTGGTGGAGAGCTGCACTTCGCTCACATCCTGTTTGTTCACTTTGGGCGCTAGCGTGTAGGCGTAGGCCAGGGCCTTCTTCCCTTCATACGTGCTCCCATCGTACACCAGCGTCAATTCCTTTGCATTCAATGTGCTCATGATGCAGGCGGTATTGGTTAGGCGGAATGAATATAATCCACAAAACCACTTTTTGGTATTTTGCCAGATGATGCGGAAGAAAAGTCCCGCTCGGTCTACCGCGCCACCGCAGCTCTCTTCAACCTGTCGTTGATCGCCCGGCCGAGGCCGGTCTCAGGGAACAATTCCGCCAGGATCACATCGCAATCACTTTTGTCCAATTCACGAAGTGCCGCGAAAAGTCGACGTGCAGCCTGTGCCAGATCGCGATCCGCGGAGAGCACTTCGGATCGATATACCGGGTAATGCCGGTGAAGCGCGATCACCCCGATCTTCTTTCCCGGATACGCTGCGATCAGGTCTTCGATGTTCCCGACTATGACCGGTTTGAGCGGAGCGTAGTGCGACGCGAGCATTCCCGGTGCGAGCGGATGTTGAGCACGCGCGGGCGGTGAAAGCAGTTCCCCGGTGATCTTCTCGATCGCTTCGATCGGTACACCGCCAAGCCTGTAGAGCATCCAGTTTTCCGTTCCATTCCAACCGATGATCGTGCTCTCCACGCCCACGGACGAAGGTCCGCCATCGAGGATGTACGGGATCTTTCCGCCCAGTTGGTCGGCCACGTGCTGCGGTGTGGTGGGGCTTATGTATCCAAAAGGGTTCGCGCTCGGCGCGGCCAATGGGAAGGGAAGGCGTGAAAGCAATTCCAGCGCGATCGGATGCGAAGGCATGCGCACCGCCACGGTATCCTGGCCGCTGGTTACCAGGTCGGGGATCGATGGTCGTTTTGGAAGTACGAGGGTGAGCGGGCCGGGCCAGAACGCATCGATCAAGGCGAGCGCCGATCCAGGGATCACTGCCGCTACCGATCGGACCCGATCCCTGTCGCCCACATGCACGATCAATGGGTCGAAGCTCGGCCGACCCTTCACTTCGAAGATCCTGAGCACGGCTTCTTCATTGTACGCGTTGCCCGCTAGGCCATAGACGGTCTCGGTGGGAATGGCCACAAGTTCACCGGCGATCAACAGATCGGCCGCGTGTTGCAGGTCGGTGCCTATGGCGGCCATGGCGCAAAGATGCTAACGCATCGGGTCGTGTGGAATGGCACGATATTGTAAGTGAAGGGCAACAACGATACGAAGATGAGAACCTTGGGCATAAGCACGATCGCTGCGATCGGCGCATTCTTTTTCAATGTTGGATCGTATGCTCAAACGGATGGCATGCTGGGAATAAAGGCCGGAGTGAACAGCAGCACGCTCACCGTGAACACCGCGGTCAGCCGTACAGGTTTCCATGCCGGCCTGTTCTACCGGAGCGCTCCGGCGAAGCAGTTCGGCTACCAGGCGGAATTGCTCTACAGTACCAAAGGTGCGGATTGGAGCGTGAACATCCCGTTCATCAACATCGGCCAGGAGGCGAGCATCAAGTTGAACTACGTGGATCTGCCTGTGATGGCCGTGTTCCGCCCGATACCTGCGCTCGAACTTCACGGTGGTGGCTACGTGGGTTATCTGCTGAATTCGGAATATGAGACGAGCGGGTCGTTGATCGAGCTTGGTGGTGATCTTGGCCAGGGCAATTTCAACTCGATCGATGCCGGGGCGCTTCTCGGTCTCGCAGTGAACATCGGTCCAGTGCAATTGGGTGCGCGCTACAACTTCGGGCTTGTGGGTGTAAGCGGATCCACCGTATCCGACTTCATCCTCGGTGATGCGCAGAACCGATACGGCCAGTTGTTCGCATCGTTCATTATTCCAGGCACGGTGCGTAGCACTGCGCCTGATCAATAAAGGCCTTCAACGAAACGCCGGTCGTTGGCGAGCCGCGGGACTTTGCTCTGTGCGTCATTCATTCCACGGGCACGCATCCATGCTGCGAATTTTCCGCGCTCGAGGCGGGTGATCCTCAGCGGGCGAAGCACTTTTCCGGCGATCAGATCACGGTAGTAGGGATTGCGTTCCTGGAGCGCTTCATCCAGCGATCGCGCAAATGCTTCATCATTCTTCGGCGGAACAGCGAATTCGATGAACCACTCGTGATAGGGAAGTCCGATCTCCGGTGAAAGCTGTGGCGCCATGGTGAATTCCGCGACCTCGGCGGAATGTTCGGCGATCGCTTTTGCCATAGCAGCCTCCACTTCCTCCGCGATAACATGTTCGCCAAAGGCGCTGGTGAAATGTTTCGTTCTTCCAGTGACCACGATCCGCGGTGGAGAAAGAGAGACAAAGCGGACCATATCACCGATCTCATAGCCCCAAAGCCCCGCGTTGGTGTTAAGGACGAGCGCATAGTTCACGCCAAGCTTCACATCGCCGATCCCGATCGGCGGATCGGTGGAGGGAACTCCGGCTTCGATCGGTATGAAGCCAAAGTAGATCCCATTGTCCAGCACGAGCAAAAGGCCTTCCTCGTTGCTGCGGTCCTGGTAGGCGATGAAACCTTCGCTCGCGGGAAAAAGCTCAACGCTCGGTATCTCGGCGCCGATCAGCGCACGCATGCGGCTGCGGTACGGATCGAAATTCACGCCGCCATAGACGAAGAGCGAGAAGTTCGGAAAGATCTCAAGAACGGTGGATCTTCCGGTGCGATCCAGCAGGCGCTCGAAATACATCTGCACCCACGCCGGTATTCCGCTGATCAAGCGAAGGTCTTCGCGCATCGTCTCGGTCACGATCGCTTCAACCTTCGTTTCCCAATCGTCGATGCTGTTGGTGGCGAAACTCGGCAGGCGGTTCTTCAACAGATAAGCAGGAACGTGGTTGGCGACGATCCCGCTCAATCGGCCCATCGGGATCATTCCTTTCCTATCCAGAACCGGACTGCCCTGCAGAAAGATCATTTTTCCCTCAACGAACGCCGCTCGGCCACTGTATGCGATGTATGCGAGCAATGCGCGCTTTGCGCTTTCCAGATGGTTCGGAAGACTTTCGCGTGTGATCGGGATGTATTTCGCACCGCTGGTGGTGCCGCTCGTCTTGCACAGATAGAGCGGACTTCCCGGCCACAACACATCTTGTTCGCCGGCGATGATCCGATCGATGTACGGCCGGAATCCTTCGTAATCGCGTAGCGGGATCTGTTGCACAAGTGAAGCGTGATCAGTGATCCGATCGAAATGATGATCTTTTCCGAAGGCCGTTCCTCCTGCTTTCGCGATCAGGTCCTTCAACACCTGCTTTTGGGTTCCGATCGGATCCATTGCCCGCTCCAGCACGCGCCTGGTGAGCCATCGTGCGTAAGGCTTTGCGATGATCGACTTGATCCCCATGATCTATTCGAACACCATGTATTGTGCTGGATCGATCGGTTCACCCTGGTGCCAAAGCTCGAAGTGAAGATGCGGGCCGGTGGTCAATTCGCCGCTGTTCCCAACGATCGCGATCGCTTCACCGGCACGCACTGTTTCACCGGCCTTTTTCAGCAGAACGCTGTTGTGCTTGTAGACACTCGACAGATCGTTGCGATGTTGCACGTGCAATACGTGCCCTGCATCGGTAGTCCAACTGGCGAGCGTAACGGTGCCATCAAGGCATGCCTTCACTGCGGCATCGGCCTGCGTTACGATATCCACCCCGAAATGTGCCTGTGTGCGATCGAAGCGCGTGGTCATGATCCCGCGGATCGGCGGGAACATGAACACCCCGGCGAGGTTCCTCTGTTCGATAGGCCGCCCTTCGGAAAGCGCATAGGCCTCCGCGCGGGCGATCTTCATCCGCAATGAGCTGTCCGCCTGGCCCGGAGCAAGATCATCTGCGCCGGGTTTCACCTCGATCGGATCGAACAACGTGGTGCTGTCCACAGGTAATTCACCCGAAAGCACCGCGCGAAGGTTGTTGAGGTAAAGATCACGTATGCGAATGCTTTCCTCCAGCGTATCCGCTTTCAGCGTACTGCGGTACGCGTTCAACTTCGTCGCCTGGTCCGAATAGCCCGGTATGTATTGTTTCAGCGGGGTGAACACGATCGCGGAGACCACAAGCGCCCCGAAGAGGAATAGGGCGGCGAGGCCAAGGATCAACACGTTCAAGCGATTGAGCCGTATGCTGAAACGTTCCTCGAAAGTGCTGTCGTTGATCAGTTGCAGGCGGTAGCGGCTCCGCAGTTTCCGGATCACCCGTTCGCGTCTGCCCGTTCGCGGCGCTGCATCCTCTGCCATCGTTCGCAAATATCGGTCTTCCCTGGCGCTTGCCGTGCCCGCACATTTTTGGATCGGCATAATGAAATATCTTCGCCCGATCGTAGTTATCCCAACCGGGCCGGTGCATTCCGTTCGTACATATCCGCTGCAGATCGTTTTGCTGGTCTGCATTGCACTGCTCTCGGCCGGCTGTTCGCAGGAAAAGGACGCGTTCCTCAATCGCACCTACCACCGGCTTACCGCGCGCGACAATGGCTGGTTCAACGCCAACGAGAAACTGAAGGAAGTGGTGGCGGGGATCGAGGATGGCTACAAGGACGATTACGACCAGGTGCTTCCGCTCTTCGTGTACGGAACGGCCGATCAGGCAAAGGCCGCCATTCCCGATCTGGAAAAGTGCATCGATAAATGCTCCCTCGTGATCGAACGCCACAAGATGGATATCGATGGCGAGGAGAAGAACAAATGGATCGACGATGCCTATTTCGTGATCGCGAAGAGCCAGTTCTACAAACGGAATTATTCCGAAGCGGAACGCGGATTCGAATACATCTCAAGGAGATATAAAGGCGAGAACAAGCAGCACGAAAGCCTGATCTGGCTGGCACGCACTGCGATCCAGATGGAACAGTACGCGAAGGCCCAGACCGCCCTGGACAAGGTGAAGGAAGAGAAGAAGCTTCCGAAGAAATTCGATCATGGCCAGTTGAGCGCCGTGCAGGCCGACCTGGACCTGAAACGGGGCAAGGTGGATGATGCGATCACCAACCTTGAGTTCGCGATCCCGCTCGCGAAGTCCAAGCGTGAGAAGGTCCGCTGGTCGTTCGTACTTGCGCAGCTCTACCAGGTGAAGAGCCAGGAGGACAAGGCGATCGAGCAGTTCGCTGATGTGGTTAAGATGGGGCCGCCGTACGAAATGTCCTTCCACGCGCAGATCTTCCAGGCGATGGCCTTCAACAAAGGGAACAGCAAGGCGCTGCGCCAGAAGCTCAACCGCATGCTGAATGATGAGAAGCATATCGATCACTACGATATGATCCATTATGCGCTGGCGGATATCGATCTGAAGGAGAACAAGAAGGAGGATGCGATGGAGCAGTTGCGCACCAGCGCGCAGGTGAGCACCAATGACACAAGGCAGAAGGCGAAGTCCTTCATGAAGCTCGCGGACATCTATTTCGAGGATCGGACCTATGCCGATGCACAGAAGTATTATGACAGTACGCGCACGTTGTTGAGCGAAGAACATGAGCGCTTCGACGAGGTGGATACCCGGGCGGATGTTCTTGGTGATCTTGTGGAACAATTGGGGATCATCGCGCTGGAGGATAGCCTGCAGGCACTGGCAGCCCTGGACGAAGCGGAGCTTGAAAAGAAAGTGAGGGGCATCATCCGCGATCGCGAACAGGCCGAAGCTGAAGCCATCCGCCTGGAAGAGGAGGCAAGGCTCCGTGCCGAGACGGAGACCCCGGCGGTGAAGCCGCCCACCGGCGGCGGAGGCAATTCCGCTGGCAACTGGTATTTCTATGATGCACAGCAGATCTCCCGGGGCCTCGCACAATTCCGCAAACGCTGGGGAAATCGCAAGCTGGAGGATGATTGGCGGCGCAAGGACAAGAGCGGCAGCGCCCTGGCGGAAAGTCTTGCCGAGGAGGGTGAGGAAAGCCTGGAAGCTTCGGAGACCAAGGGTGATGAGCCGGAGTGGAAGGATCCTTCATTCTACACCAAGTCCCTTCCCAGGGATGAAGCCGCGATCGAGGCCTCGAACGCCCGGATCTGTAGTGCGCTCTATGTGAGCGGCATGATCTACAAGGAGCAGTTGAAGGACATCGACAATGCCACCGAGAGCTTCGAAGTATTGAACAATCGTTTCGATGAGTGCCAGTACACGCCGGAAAGCTATTACCAGCTCTACCGGATCTACCTCGAGAAGGAGAATGCCGGTTGGTTCTCGCTCGATGGGATCGGGTCACAGACCTATGCGAACATCATCACTGAGCGCTGGCCGGGATCGGAGTTCGCGCGACTGGTGCGCGATCCCAACATCATGCAGGCCGATGAAGCGCGCCGCCAGCAGGAGGAAGCCGCCTACCGCAAAGTGTACCAGAGCTTCCGGCAATACGCATACCCAACGGTGATCTCGGCGGCGGATTCAGTGATCGCCAACAGGCCCGATGACCATTTCCTCGCGAAATACCACATGCTTCGCGCCATGGCGATCGGCGGGCTGCGCGATGTGAACGGTTTCCGCGAAGCGCTCACCACCATCACGACCAAATTCGCCGGCACCGATGAAGCGCGGGCCGCCGAAGAGCTGCTGGCGAACATGGACAAGTCCGCCACGCCCGCGCCAGAGCCCAAGGATCCAGTGGCGTACAAGGCCGATCAAGGGCAGCATTACTTCGCGCTCATCGTGCCCAACCAGGGCAATGATATGAATTCGATCAAGGCGAAGATCTCCAACTTCAACCAGGCGCTCTTCAGCGGAATGAGCGTGCAGATCACGAATAGTTTCCTCGATCCGCAACATCAGGTGGTGCTCATCAGCTTCTTCGAGAGCAAGGGAAAGGCGATGGAGTACTACACGATGTTCAAGGATGACAAGTCCATGTTGCAGGGGATCAACGACAAGGGTTTCCAGGCCTTCGCGATCAGCCCGGACAATTATTCGCAGCTGTTCAAGAACAAGGATGTGGAAGGGTACGCCTCTTTCTTCACCGAGAACTATCTGGGAAATTCACCGTAGAATGATCTCCCTGCTGCGGCTATCTTTGTCCGTAAGCACGATCAAAAGGATCGACACATGTTCCGAAGCGATAAACCCACCGATCAACCGATCATGACCAAGACACCAGAACCTGTAAGCCCCGGAAAGATCAACAGCATCATGGAGGGCACTTCCATCGAAGGTGAGATCAAGTCCGACAGCAACATCCGGATCGATGGAAGAGTGAAGGGGATCGTGAATGCGCGCGGGCGGGTGATCGTAGGCAACAGCGGTGTCATCGAAGGCGAGGTGATCTGCCAGAGCTCCGATATCGAAGGCACGGTGATCGGCAAGATCAACTGCCAGGACCTGCTCAGCCTGAAGGCGACCGCCAAGCTCCAGGGCGATATCAATACGAAGAAGCTCGCGATCGAACCCGGGGCCGTGTTCACAGGTAACTGCAGCATGGGCGGCGGTGTGGTGAAGGAAATGGATCCGGTGCGCATGCGTAACGAAGTGCGGCCGGAACCGGCACCGGCGGTGGCCAGCCGCTGATAAGACATGGCTTCGGCGGCCCGCGGCCGGTCGTTCCTGGTGCCGGTCGTGCTATTCACGTTGGTGTGCGCTGCGGTGACCTGTTGTGTGCTTTGGCTCACCGGCAACCCGATCGATCAGCGCATCTGGGGCATCATCAGTTATTTCATGCTGCTCTCCACGGTACTCCATGC
>JAEZDL010000025.1 GCA_023418095.1 Bacteroidota bacterium | reverse complement strand
GCGCTGAAATCCGTAGGCAGTGCGATCGCTTCATCCAATGAATTGGTGTGCAACGATTGCGTTCCGCCGAGCGCTGCTGCCAGCGCTTCGATCGTTGTGCGCGCCACGTTGTTGAACGGATCCTGTGCAGTTAGGCTCCAGCCGCTGGTCTGGCAATGTGTGCGCAGCGCAAGGCTCTTGTTGTCGTTGGCGCCGATCTCTTTCAAGAGCTTCGCCCAAAGCAGACGTCCGGCGCGCATTTTCGCGACTTCCATGAACAGATCCATGCCGATCCCCCAGAAAAAGCTCAGGCGCGGCGCGAATTCATCCACTTTCATTCCTGCGGCGATCCCGGTGCGCACATATTCAATGCCGTCGGCGAGGGTGTAGGCAAGTTCCAGATCGGCGGGCGCGCCCGCCTCGTGCATGTGATAGCCGCTTATGCTGATGCTGTTGAATTTCGGCATCCGGCGCGCGCAATAGCTGAAGATGTCGCCCACGATCCGCATGCTTGCGCCAGGCGGATAGATGTACGTGTTGCGCACCATGAACTCCTTCAGGATGTCGTTCTGGATGGTGCCCTGCAACTGCTCCGGCTTTACGCCTTGTTCTTCCGCCGCAACAATGAAGAAGGCCATGATCGGAAGCACGGCGCCGTTCATCGTCATGCTCACGCTCATCTTGTCCAGCGGGATCCGATCGAAAAGGATCTTCATATCCTCCACGCTGCTGATCGCGACTCCGGCCTTACCGACATCGCCGGTCACGCGCGGATGATCGCTGTCGTAACCGCGGTGCGTGGCCAGATCGAACGCGACGCTCAATCCCATTTGCCCGGCCTCGAGATTCCGGCGATAGAACGCATTGCTTTCTTCCGCAGTGCTGAAACCTGCGTATTGTCTGATCGTCCACGGACGGATCGCGTACATGCTGGCATAAGGCCCGCGCAGATAGGGCGGAACGCCGGCGCCGAAACGCACATGCTCCACGTCCTTCAGATCGATGCGCGTGTACAAGGACTTCAGCGGGATCTCTTCACGGTTCGGAAGATCATGATCGATCCCTTCCATTTCGATCGGAGCGGATGGTGGAACGACATGGTACTTCACATTTTCCGATCGATGGATCTGCATTTCCGCGGAAAGCGTGCCCGCGATCGATGCAGTGAGTTCTTCCACGGTGAAGCTTCCGCCGAGCGGATCGGCCACGCGGGCAAGGAATGATTCCTCGCGCAGCAGATTGCTGATGTTGCGCGCAAGCCGGCGCGGAAGATGATCATCGAGGTTCGTGGGAGAAGGCAACGGTGGTGACGGGATCGTCAATCCATCGCAACCACCGGCGATCGCGCTGATCGCCTGCAACGTCGCGCGGATCAGGTTCTCGTGATCGTGTTCCTGTTGTCGCTGCGGATACGAGACCACCGCCTGGATCCAGGTGTTGTGCGAACACGAATGTTGCGGATCGTGCGAAGCGATCACTTCGGCCCAAACTTGACGGAGCGCACGAAGGCGCGCAGCTTCAACGAAAAGATCATCACCGAGGTGCAACCGGAATTGGATCCGCGCTGCGGCATCATCGATCGGAAAACCGGCATCGAGCAATTCCTTCAAACGAGCTGAAGCTTCCTTCAGAACGTGAACTGAACTGGAGACCAATTCCGATCCACCCGATCGGTGATCATCGATCGAGAAAAGTCGCAGGAACGGATAACCGGCGATCAACGGCTTGATGCCGGATAGATCGGGATTGGCCGGCAGTGCAGCACAGAAGCGGAATTCCGCAGGTTCTACGGACTGGCGTTCACTTTCGTGGATGAACCAGCGCAAGGCCGCAGCACTTCCTTCTATCAATTGCAGATCGACAGCAGCGAATTGCACGCCGCTCACCGATCGGGCAATGCCTTCGGCCGATCCGTGCAATTCGGCGGAATCCGCACCGTTCATAAGCGCGTTCAGCAGAACATCGTTGGCGTCATCGGCATTCACATCGATCGGCTGCGTGTTGCGCCAGTCGTTGTTGCGTTTTTTCGATCCGCGGATCAATGGAAGAACACCCTGCCGATCGTTCACCGACCGTGCTTCCTCAAGACTTATGTACGCATCGATCGCGATCCGCTCTTCGATCGTGTGGCGGAGCTTTTCCTTCAGCGCTGGATCTTTGAGTTCACGCGCTACTTGTTGCTCCCAATCCGATCGATTCGCTGGAGAGAAGGCTTCGAAAAGCTTTTTGCTCATCGGTGCGAAGTTCGGAAGAGGATCAGATGATCAGAGAATGAGATGATCAGATAATGTATCGATCCCCGGGATCTCGTTCAGCAACACCAATCCATGGAAATCCTGGGTGAAGAGGATGTTACTTCTACCACCAAGGATCAGCCGCCGTTTCTGCGCCAGCTCCGGCGCCTTCAGCAATTGCCGCACACCATGTGCACTGCCGAAACGCGCGAGCAGATCGGCCTGCACGGAGATGCCGAAGGTGTTGTAAGGTTTGAGATCGACGTTGTGTTGGAGGAGCATGAGGGGTGATGCAAGTTTAGATGCGGGGCTTATCTTGTCTTCGCCAACGCGAAGACAGTTTCCGCCGTTGCGTTGTGGAGAAGATGGAAGATGTGGAACAAAGTGATCGTCCGATCAAGCTGGAAAAGGCGAAAGTGCTTCGCATGATCGAGCATCTGCCCGAACGGTTCACCCTTGACCGATTGTTCTACCACCTTGAGGTGTTGGAGAAGATCGAATTGGCTATAAGGTCTTCTGAAGAAGGGCGGACGATCTCTCTGGAGGAGGCAAAGAAGATGTTCGAGAAATGTCGAAAGGAAACGTGATGATCATCGATCAAAGTCCCGTTAGGGACGTGATGTAGGTAGGGACCGTAAACCCGGTCGCAGTTGAAGTCCCGTTCGGGACGTGATGTCGGTAGAACCTGGATGTAGATAGCATTCTTGATCATCCCAACCCTAATTTCAATCCATGGCCAACACCTACACCCAGATCCACGTCCAATTGGTCTTCGCCGTCCAGAACCGGGTCAGCCTTATCTCCCCTTCATGGAAAGAGGAGTTGTATCAATACATTACCGGCATCATCCAGAAATACGACCACAAGCTCCTTCGGATCAACGGTATGGCCGACCACATCCATATCCTCTTCGGCATGCGACCAACACAGGCCTTATCAGATCTGGTGCAACACGTGAAACAGGATTCATCCGGATGGATCAACAACAAACGATTTACACAGGGCAAATTTTCATGGCAATCCGGTTTCGGCGCCTTTTCGTACAGCCGCTCGGAGGTGCCGAACATCATCGCATACATTCGGGACCAGGAGCAACATCATCGAACACGTTCCTTCCAAGAGGAATATCTCGAAATGCTCAAGGCACTTGAAGTTGAGCATGATGAACGATACATCTTCAAGCCGGTGGAATGAGGTTGTCAATAACGAAGACAACGGTACCTACATCGCGTGCCTAAAGGCACTGAAATGCCTTTCGTGGCGGAATAGCTACCTACTTCGCGTCCCTAACGGGACTGGAGATCCTCCTTGCCAGAAAGTCTCCCCATTGAAGTCTCGTTAGGGAGGTGATGTCGGTAGAACCCGAGATGCCGACAATTAAGAAATCCCGTTAAGAACGCGATGTAGGTATATGCCGCAATCCCGTCGACCCCATTTAAGTCCCGCTAGGGACGTAATGTCAGTAGAACCCGAGATGCCGACAGTTATGAAGTCCCGTTAAGAACGCGCGCTAGGGACGTGATGTAGGTAGAAACCAATTTCCCACCTGGCGTTTGAAAGTCCCGTTAGGGACGTGATATAGTTAGAAACCCATGCCCTCCGCGTCGGGCAGTCCCGCTAGGGACGTGATGTAGGTAGAAACCGCGATTCCCGTGGTTGTAAAGTCCCGTAAGGGACGCGATGTAGGAAAACCCCACATAATTCCGCTTCCCCACCTTTGCACCCATGCCCCGCGCCTTCGTCGCCGTAACCAACGACCTCAGTACGGACAATCGCGTGCACCGCACCTGCATGGTGCTCATGGAACTGGGCTACGATGTGCTCCTGCTCGGCCGCAAGCTTCCGCAGAGCCTGCCGATCGATCGGCCTTACCGCACCCATCGCATGAAGCTTCTCTTCAACAAGGGCGCGCTTTTCTATGCGGAATACAACCTGAGGCTTTTCTTATATCTGATGTTCACTCCCTCCAGAGGGAGAAGGAGGGAGGCCCAGCGCATATCTCTCATCGTGGCCAATGATCTCGATACACTCCTGGCCGGTCATCTCGCGGCTTCGATCCGCAACATGGAATTGGTCTACGACAGCCACGAGTATTTCACCGAAGTGCCTGAACTCGCCGGCCGATCGGCGCGGAAGGTCTGGCTTGTGATCGAACGCTGGATCTTTCCCAAGCTTCGGCATGTGATCACCGTGAATGAAAGCATTGCGAACGCGTACCACGAACGCTACCCATATGTCACCCTGAGCCCGTCGAAGGGCAGACGAGATGCGGTTCGACGAGCTCACCGTGACAGTTACCCTATACACGTGATCCGCAACATTCCAATGCACCGCGAGCTCGGTCCTCCCGGCACGCGTAAAGAACTCGGTATCCCGGAAGACAAATTCATCATCATCCTGCAGGGCAGTGGTATCAACGTGCAGCGCGGCGGAGAGGAAGCGGTGATGGCCATGGCCGATCTGCCGGAAGCATTTTTGCTGATCGTAGGTGGGGGTGATGCGTGGCCGGTGCTTCAACAAATGATCGCGAAGCAGCATCTGCAGGATCGCGTGCGTCTTCTCGACAGGATGCCATATGTGGAAATGATGCGTTACACGCGTAACGCCGATCTGGGCCTTTCGCTGGACAAGGACACCAACCTAAATTATCGGTTCAGCCTTCCCAACAAGCTGTTCGATTATTTCCGGGCACACATTCCCGTGCTCGCGACCGATCTGCCCGAAGTGGCAGCGATCGTGCGCCGCTATGATGCGGGGATCATCATTCCAAAACCCGAACCGCAACTGATCGCACAGGAAGTGAAGCGGTTGATCGCCGATCCGGCCCGCCGCGAGGCCTTGCGACGAAACGCTATTTTCGCCGCCGATTCACTGGATGGCGAACGAGAAAAGGAAACGCTGAAGGGTATTTTCCAACGGCTTGGCTGAACATCACCTGCATATCATTTCATTCGATGTACCGTCGCCGCCCAGCTATGGCGGTGTGATCGATGTGCATTACAAGGTGCGCGCGCTCGCGGCCCTCGGTGTTAAGATCCACCTGCATTGTTTCCAATATGGCCGCGCGATCGCACCCGATCTGGCGGAATGTTGCGCCCAGGTGCATTACTATCCGCGCAAACTGGGCAAGCACCAGCTGTTCAACAGCCTTCCGTACGTGGTGCTCAGCCGGCGGGATGATCTGCTCATGGAGCGCCTTCTGGCCGATCGCCATCCGATCCTGTTCGAAGGATTGCACAGTTGCTATTACCTCGCCGACGATCGGTTGAAGGATCGGCTGAAACTCGTACGCGCACACAACGTGGAGCACGATTATTACGCGTCGCTCGCGAAGGCCGAAAGCAATGTTTTCCGCCGCACTTACTTTCTCAATGAAGCACGCAAGCTCCAGAAGTTCGAGAACGTGCTTTCCCACGCGCAGCACATCCTCGCGATCTCACCGAAGGACCAGCTCTATTTCGCGCGGCATTTCAAGAACGTGGAACATGTGCCCGCGTTCCATACCAGCGAACATGTGAGCATGCCAAAGGGTTTGGGAAAGTTCGCGTTGTACCACGGCGCACTTTCGGTGCCCGAGAACGATCAGGCGGCTATCTACCTGGTGCGCGAGGTTTTCAATGGGATCGATGTGAAATTGGTGATCGCGGGTAGCAATGCGAGCCAGGAACTGAAGCGCGAGATCGCCCGATCGAAGAACGTGGAACTGCGTGAGAATATCAGCACGGAAGAGATCCACGCGCTTGTGCGCAATGCACAGGTGAACGTGCTACCCACTTTCCAAAGCACCGGCATCAAGCTGAAATTATTGCTCTGTCTCTTCACAGGCCGCCACGTGGTGTGCAACACGCCAATGGTGGAAGGAACAGGATTGGAAGAGCTCTGCCACGTGCACGACCGCCCCGA
>JAEZDL010000004.1 GCA_023418095.1 Bacteroidota bacterium | reverse complement strand
TTCACCAGCGGCGATCGCTACTACATCGTTCAATGATGACACCTGAACAGGTTCATTGCTGTCGGTGTTCGTACCGTTCCCATGCATGCCGTAATTATTCTGTCCCCAAGCCCATACGGTTCCATCGTTCTTCAGCGCGAGCGAGAAATATTGACCTGCCGCGATCGCGGCCACATCATCCATCCCGTTCACCTGAAGCGGCACATTGCTGTTGGTGTTCGTGCCATTGCCGAGTTCACCGTACACGTTCCAACCCCAGGCCCACACCGTCCCGTCCGATCGGAGGGCAAGCGCATGCGCTCTTCCTGATGTTATCGCGACCACATCACTTAGTCCGATCACGTTCACCGGCAGCGGGCTGTTCACGTTGTCACCATTGCCCAATTCACCATAAATTCCGCTTCCCCAGGCTTTCACGGTCCCACCTTCCAGCAGGGCGATGGAATGTCCCCATCCACCGGCCACCGCGATCGCCTGCTCCACGCCATCCACCTGTACGAAACTCGTTATGATCCCGGTGGAATCACTTCCCAGTTCACCATAGCCATTGCCACCGGTGGCCCGAACGGTACCGTCATCCATTACGAGAAGCGTATGTCCGTACGAATGCCACAACTTGATCACGCCTTCGATCGGGATCTGCACCGGTACGGGACTGCTCTCTTGATCTCCCATACCGAATTGCCCACTTGCATTGTTCCCCCATCCCCACAGCGTGCCATCAGAACTCATGGCGAACGAATTCGCTCCGAGCCCCGGCGCAAGCATCACCACATCCGTAAGACCGGTCACGGCGACCGGCAGGTTCATGCTGGCATAGGCTCCGTTGCCCAATTCTCCGATCCCGTTGTTGCCCCAGGACCGTACGCTGCCATCAGTGCAGATCGCTAGTGAATGATAACCGCCCGCAGCAATGGTCTGCGCGAACGTTTCGGTGTACCAGAATGTTCCCACGAAGGCACAGGAAATGAGCCAGGTCGCACGCATGATCATTGGTTTTGCCATCGAGAAGGATGGACACGAAAATTAATCCGCTTATCCGCGATCGGGACATCGTTCTCGATCAACAAATAAGCGAAGCTTCCATTCGCAAGCGGGATCGGTGGCCGGAGGTTTGATGGAATGGCTGCGAAATGTTCCGTGCCTGCTTCATTCCACTTGCGATCTGCCTTTCGATCTCCCTTCACGCCCAGCGCTACATCACCGCAGGTGGCGTGCGTTTCGAACCACAACGGATCGGTTTCACCGTGCAGCACCGGATCCTGCCACGAACAACGTTGCAGGCGATCGGAATGGGCGCAGAACGAGAGATAAGTGGACATCTGCTCGCGCAACAGCATTTCCCCCTGCTCGGGAAAAGGCTCAACATCTACATCGGCGGTGGCTTTCATCTGGGCGACAACAAGGACCTCGGTTCGTTCTACGGCATCGATCTCATCACCGGCGTGGAATACAAGGTGAACGCGATCCCGATCCTGCTCTCGTTCGATTTCAAACCGGCGGTCCACATCGATCACCAGGATTGGATCACTCCTTCCACCGCGTTCTCACTGCGCTACGTCTTCATCAAGGATAAAAAGAGGAAAGGCGGTTTCTTCGATCGGATCCTCAATGGTGAAGGCAGCGAAAAGGAACCTTGACGACAACGATGGAAGTGCTCGATCATTCCGATCGATGGGCGTACGAGCTTGCGAAGGTTGGGCGTGCCCCGCTGCGATCGCTCACGTAGGATCGGGCGCATCACGCTCCGAAACGTTCCCGCGCCGCCCGTTCCAGATCCTCCCGGTGATCCGGGTGCGCTATTGCGATCAGGGCCTGCGCACGTTGACGCAAGTTGCGACCGTACAAATACGCCACACCATATTCCGTTACCACATAATGCACATGCGCACGCGTGGTCACCACACCGGCGCCCTGCTTCAAGAAAGGCACGATCTTGCTCCTCCCTTTCGCCGTGGTCGATGGCATCGCGATGATCGGTTTTCCGCCCTTGCTCAGCGCCGCACCGCGCATGAAATCCATCTGACCGCCCACACCACTGTACTGGTATGTGCCGATGCTGTCCGCACAGACCTGGCCCGTTATGTCGATCTCGATCGCACTGTTGATCGCCACCACCTTTGGATTCTCGCGGATCACCGCACCATCGTTCACGTACTGCGCATCAAGGAAGGCGAATTGCGGATCATCATCCAGCAGATCGTAAAGCTCACGCGAGCCGATCGCGAAACTGGTCACGATCCGGTTCGGGTGTTTCTTCTTGTACCGGTTGGTGATCACCCCGCGCCGCAACAGATCGATGATCCCGTTGCTGCACATCTCCGTATGGATGCCCAGGTCCTTGTGACCCGTCAGGCTCGCCAGTACCGCATCGGGTATGGCGCCGATCCCCATTTGTAGCGTTGCGCCATCATCCACCAATTCCGCCACCAGTTGCCCGATCCGCCGTTCACATTCGGTGATCTTCTTCCGGTAATCCACTTCCGGCAACGCATCGTCCAGTTCCACCATCACCGCGAAACGGCCCACATGCACGTGCCCTTCGCCATGTGTGCGCGGCATGTTCGGGTTCACCTGCGCGATCACCGTCTTCGCGTTACGCACCGCCGAGCGGGCCACATCCACGGAAACGCCGAGTGAACAAAAGCCGTGTTTGTCCGGCGGCGAAACATGCACCATCGCCACATCGATCGGCATGTTGCCGCTGTCGAAAAGGCGCGGGATCTCACTGAGGAACACCGGCACGTAATCGCCGCGTTCGGTGTTCACCACCTCGCGCACGTTCTGCGACACGAACAGCGAGTTGATGAAGAAAGATCCGCGCACACCGGGCTTTTCCAAGCCGATATCACCAAGCGTGCTTATGCTTACCAATTCCACATCCTTCACTTCACCGGCCCGATCGAAGAGCGCGTTCAACAGGGTGAGCGGTGTTGCGGCGCTGCCGTGGGAGAAAACGCGATCGCCGGACTTGATCTGGGAAACGGCCTCTGCGGCCGAAGAGAACTTCAAGGACATGGGCGCAAAGATCGGGCGGCCAGTATACTTCCCCGATCCGGAGCCGCCGGTGATCGGGCCATCCATACCACATTCCGGCCAGGATGTCAACCTTCATGGAGTTTCTGCGTTGAACAGGTTGAAAACCATTCAAAATGGCGTTCCGGATCTCTTTCAAGCGCGGAAGCCGGCAATCGCTGCAGGCAGCGCGCTATTTCCATGGTGTGATCGACGGATTGATCCACGAGATCGTGGAGGGAATGGATGTGCAGGACCATTACATCACCACGATGAAAGGCCCTTCGCTCCACCTGCGGATCTGGAGCCAGCTGCCGCTGCAACGTGATACACTGCACGAATTGATGGACCTGCTGATGACACTTCGCCAGCAGATCCATGATCTGCTCGAAGGACCTGCCGGCCGCCAGCGCGTGGAAAAGCTGGCCCGTGAATGGCTGACAAGGCACCTGGGTGGCGTGGACCTTTACGTGGAGGTGACCATCGTGAACAACGACTCGAGGGTGGATGAGCGATCGGAATTCACGCTGGCCATGGTGCATGGCCGCTGTGCCATGATGAGCACCGATCAATGCCTGTTCACCTGGCTGGATCGGGACGTTTTCGGGTTGACGCTCGCTGGGCATGGCAGCTACCTCCTGGAATTCGTGCCCGAAGTGCGGTCCGATCTGCGGAAAGCCTCCTGAACTCGGGACATTGTGAACGATCGGCTGCCGATAAGGCAGATATTCTCCATGGCAGAGATCTTGCCTGAAGGGCGTAACTTTGTACCCCAGGAAAGCAACCAAAAAGGGATCAGCGATGCTCCCGACCCAATAAGATGGCACTAGAGATCACAGACAACAACTTCGAGGAACTCGTACTGAAGAGCGACAAGCCCGTGCTTGTGGATTTTTGGGCGGAATGGTGCGGCCCATGCCGCATGGT
>JAEZDL010000257.1 GCA_023418095.1 Bacteroidota bacterium | reverse complement strand
CCTTATTTCGATCCGATCCGGTTTTTTGGGCGTGCCCCTTCGCAAAGCCTTCGGGTCGCGCTCTTCGTTGCAAGTCCGCACTCCTTCGTCGCTTGCGGGCTTTCCACTGCGATCGCTCACGCAGATCCTTACCCAACAATAATGATGTCGGATGCACCGGGTCAACCCACGATAGGATACTTCTCACGAAACTGATCCACCGTTGGCCGGAGTCCTGCCGGCAATTTGCTCAATGCCAATTCGATCATCTCCTCAGGTATGCGTTTGTAGAAAGCTTCCGCGATCCCACCAGTTATACAAGCCAATGTATCGGCATCACCACCAAGACTGATCGCCAGGCGGATGGCCTGCTCAAAGTCCTCTGAATCCAGAAATGCCATGATCGCTTCTGGCACAGTGCCCTGGCAACTTTCATTGAAACTGTAATGGGGCCTGATCTCATCTACTGTCCGTGTTAGATCATAACCGAAACGTTCGGTCATCTGGAAACGGATATCCTCCTTGGACTGACCTTTTCGAGCCAGAAAGACTGCTAAGGCACTGGCCTGAGCGCCGTTGATCCCTTCAGGATGATCGTGTGAAACAATGGCTGATTTCTCCGCTTCAGCAAGAACCTCTTCCAAAGTATTCTTCGCAAGACCGATCGGACCTGCGCGCATTGCTGCGCCATTCCCCCAACTATTGTACGGCAAGGGATCTTTCTCTTCGATCCATCGGCTGAATCGTGCGCCATAGCCTCCCATTGGATCGGGGTATAAACGCCCGAACTGCTGGTACATCCGCTGATAACTACCTCCTTTCAATAATACCTCTGCCGTGGCGATCGAAAGAATACTGTCGTCGGTTATCTCAGCTTCCTGTGGGAACAAGTCAAGATCGGTGGTCTTGATCCCACGGAACTCGTAGCACGATCCGGCGATATCACCAATTATGGATCCGATCATGATCTCACCGCACACTGCTCGAAGCCACATTGGGGCTTTCCGGATTCACATCCACCTTTCGCGTCTTAGGGATGACGATCAGATCCATATCCTCCATCGGGATCGCTCCCAGTAATACCTGATCGCCCATCACCAATGCTCCTGCAAAACCGGTCCTGTTCTTGAATTTGATCTCGATCGGTCCAACGTATGGAACGAGTTTTCGGATGCCGTCGGCCAGGGTTACCTGTTTTTCTTCGATCGCTTCAAGTCTCAACTGGATCTGAACTTGCTGGGGAATGCACAGATGCACCGCACCGGTATCGACCAAAGCGGTCACTTCGATCGGCTGCAGATCCGGTAAGCGTGGATTCTTCAGGATGAGATGGCCGTTCACAAGACCCATGATGCCAATTTACGAAGCCTGTGCAGCATCGATCCACCGATCGCTTCACACGTTGCGCTCGATGAACTTCACGATCTCGCCCGCGATATCCTGCTTCGTTGCGCCTTCGATCCCTTCCAGGCCGGGACTAGAGTTCACTTCGATCACCAGCGGGCCGCGATCGCTCTGGAGCATGTCCACGCCGGCAACGTGAAGGCCGAGCGCTTTCGCCGCCTTGATCGCCGTTACTTCCTCTTCGTGCGTCAGCTCGATCAACTGCGCGGTACCACCGCGATGCAGGTTGCTGCGGAACTCGCCTTCCTTGCCCGTGCGCTTCATCGCGCCCACCACCCTGCCATCCACCACGAACGCGCGGATATCCACACCGCGGCTTTCCTTGATGAATTCCTGAACGATCACACGTGCCTTCAAGCTATTGAATGCTTCGCAAACCGCGACCGCGGCCTTTTTCGTTTCGGCGAGAACAACACCCAATCCTTGCGTTCCCTGCAATAGTTTGATGATGCACGGTGCGCCGCCGACATTGTCCACCACGTTCGCCACATCCTTGCTGTAGTTGGTGAACACTGTTTTCGGGATGCCGACGCCACTGCGCGTAAGGATCTGCATGCTCCGCAACTTGTCGCGGCTCCGTACCAGCGCCTGGCTTTCCGTGGTGGTGAAAACCTTCATCATCTCGAATTGGCGGACCACCGCAGTGCCATAGAACGTAACGCTGGCACCGATCCGGGGGATCACCGCGTCCACATCCTCCAACGGATTTCCGTTGTAGAGCACCTGCGGCTTCTTCCGCTCGATAAGGATGTCACATTTGATGTGGTTGATCACCCGGCAGTGATGACCGCGCGATTCACAGGCTTCCACCAACCGGCGGGTGGAATACAATTTACTGTCCCGCGAGAGGACTAGGATGTTCATTGGGGAAAAAGGAGGAACTGTGGCAAATGTATGGTGGCGACCGATCCGTGGTGATGCCGTTGGCACGAATGCTGTTCGATCCAGATCCATGGGACGGATCCTTGATGTTCTGATCGTGCTTCTGGTGCTGGCCTGGCTGCTTGGCTGGATCTTCTCGGTGGTCGTTGGATTATTGATCCATGTGCTTTTACTGTTCGCGGTGATCGCGATCGGCCTGCGGATCTACTGGTGGTGGAAGCAGCGGCGTGAGAGAAGAAGATCCGCGATCCCCGATCGAAGAAGCTGATCGGATCACGGCCGCGCCTCAGCGGCCTTCAACGTATTCATCAAGAGGCTCGTGATCGTCATCGGCCCTACTCCCCCGGGCACAGGCGTGATCATGGCGCACTTCGGTGCCACGGCTTCAAGATCCACATCACCGGCGATCCTGTAGCCTTTGCTGCTCGCTGGATCCTCGATCCGGTGGATCCCCACATCGATCACCACCGCGCCTTCCTTCACCATATCGGCAGTTACGAAACCAGCCTTTCCGATCGCCACGATCAGGATATCGGCTTCGCGCGTGATCGAACCCAGATCCCTTGTGCGGCTGTGTGCCAGCGTAACGGTGCAGTTCGCATTGCGCTCGTTGCGGCTCATCAGTATGCTCATCGGGGTACCCACGATGTTGCTGCGCCCCACGACCACACAATGTTTACCAACGGTATCGACCCGGTAATGCTGCAGCAGTTGCATGATCCCGTTCGGGGTGGCCGGAAGAAAGCCTGGAACGCCTATCACCATGCGGCCCACGTTCATCGGATGAAAGCCGTCAACGTCCTTCGCCGGATCGATGGCAAGCGTGATCGTTTCAGCGTTGATGTGCGCTGGAAGCGGAAGTTGCACGATAAACCCATCGATCTGCGGATCGGAATTCAGCTCCTTCACGATCGATAGCAATTCCTGTTCGGAGATGTTGGCGGGCCGCTTGATCAACGTGCTTTGGAAACCCACTTTTTCGCACGCCTTCACCTTGTTATCAACGTACGTACGGCTGGCACCGTCATCACCGATGAGCACGGCCGCCAGGTGTGGTGCGCGCCCACGGCTTGCGATCAGTGCGGCGGTTTTCGCTGCGATATCCTCCCGGATCGCCGCCGAAGCGGCCTTGCCATCAAGTAATTGATATGTCACTTGTGGAGCCTGCATCACCATTTACGGCGGGTTGAAGGTAACAAGCGCCGGCCTCAGCCGATCGGATCAATCCTGGAACCGGATCGAATTGAAATACCGTTCCATCCGTCTACGCTGGTCCGGACCGAAGGCCATACCCGGCGTTCCCGCGTTCAGAACGATGGCATGATCCTCGTGCAGGTACATGGCGATCCCCATTTGCACATCATCCGCATTCACGAACCATCCGCTGCGCGAAGGCACAGCGGACACGACCGGAACTGAACCTTCGGCCTGCACGGCGTTCGCCCGATCCACGAAAACCTTCCAGATCAGGTCCGCCCGCTCACCGGCTTCGAGCGTCATCAGTTGCTGGGGTACCTGGAAATGGCTGGCCACATAGGTGATGCCCGAATCGGCCGAAATAGCGATGTTCATCCGCACTTTCTCACCAGCGATCTCCAGCTCACCGGTCTGTTCGCCGTTCTGCACCGGCATCTCGATCGTGAAAGCGGCATCCGATGTTCCAGTGGCGATCGGCCAATCGCTGGACGGACCTGAACTGCAACCGATGAAAAGGATGGCGCTAAGACACCACCTCGAGAAGGAGAAGCACATACTGTACGATGAAGAAAAGTGAAAGGGAAAGTGCCATGCCCTGCAGTATGACGAGCGTACGAACAACTGCCGGCCATGTTCCGAACTGCGGGATCACATAGAGGATGACCGCAAAAAAGATGGAACAGGAAAGTGAGATCACGGCGCGGGAGAGCGCATTCACCACGCAAACACAAAGCTGCAAGTAGCTCTGGTGATCGGTGGAAGCGGCCAGCAACAGCAACCCCAGAAGAAAGAGCGAACCTGCAAGTAGTCTATCTCTCTGATCCATCAGCTATGAGAAGAAAGAAAGGGGGATCTTGCTGAACAAGTCCCCCTTTCCAGGCTTGAAGTTCAGAGCTTAGGACTTCTCGCAGTTGCAGGTACCGGATACCAGGGCTGCAGATGCCTTGCAAGCATCTTCATAAGCCTCAACATCCTTTTTCTTACCGCACACTTCAGGGTTGTTCACGGTTTGTGCGCTTGCGCCAGTACCCCAGGTGTAGGAACACGTGCTGCATTTCTTGCAGGAAGGCAGTGTAAAGCTGAATGCTGCCACTGCGAAGAAGAGGAGAGCCTTTTTCATCGTTGGTTTGTTGATTGGTCGGCGAAAATAGAAGGCAGGCCCGAATTAGCAAATTTTATTTTTTCCCTTCGGCCAAATTCTTCCTCTGCTCCATATATTCCTTTTCCTTCTCTGTGAGCGCAACTCCCTTGTAATGAAGGA
>JAEZDL010000101.1 GCA_023418095.1 Bacteroidota bacterium | reverse complement strand
CTCCCGATCCACCTGCAACTCCGGCGCATCATGCGGATGGTCCCATAGGATCCGCGGGTTGCCGAAGATCAATTCATCCAGCTTGCGGAATGTGGGGAGATACGAGACGGTGACGCCGTACGCCGATCCGCGCCGCGCGAAGAACATGCCTTCCTCCGTGTATTGGTATTTGTCTTTCTTCCTGCTGAACCAGCCCAGCCGGGTGAAGAAGTCCAGGATCTTGCGGAAGCTTTCCGGATCACGATGGAATTCCTCCGGCCCGAAGCTGCTTTCCATGAAGTATTTATGGAACATGCCGCCCATGCCGAGCAGCACGATCGTGGGGCCGGCGAGCACGCCTTCGATGTGCTTGAGGATCTGTTCCTGCACCGATCGCACCAGCGCATCGGAGGAAAGTTCGATCCCGAAGTCATTCTCGAATTGCTCCACCACTTCCAGCCATTTCACGAACGGCTCCTTCTCGAATCTCCTTGGATGGAAGCGGCCCGAGTATTCGATCAACGCAACGGCATCCTCATACAAATGCACCCACTCGAAGGCGATCCTTCCACGATCGGTGATCTTATATGAGATCTCGTCCTTGGTATTGTCGATGTGTTGCAATAACCAACCTTGTGAGGCCAGTACGCGCAACGCAACGTTCAGATAACCTTCGTTGGCCTTGAATTCATTGGTGAGATCTGAAAGCGAAGCTGTTCGCCGATCGGTCAACGCGCGCAGTACACCTTTTTTTTGCAATGCAAATGCGACCGGCGCGGTGGCGATGCCGTCCAAATGGCGAAAGAGCGTGCTCCGTAGTTCCTTCTGGTTCTTCATGCAGCGAAGACCAAAGATCGCACCGTGAGGAGGCGTACCCTATGATCGGATCGAGCGTAGCGCTGTTTCATACATCGGTGGCCTATTCGCATCCCAGTGTCAGAACCGGAGAAGCGACATCAAGCTCCAAGGATCACAGCATTTCAACTGTAGTTCTTCGATCTGATCAATTCGATCCCAGGATCAGCCTTTGGACTTTCCGGATCGATCCGCTTTGCACAACGACGTGATAAATTCCAGCGGCAACATGAGGGACGGAGATCGATCCTTCAGGAGCCTGTAACGATCGCGACAGGAGCACACGTCCGTGCAGATCGATCAATGAAACATCGTGAAGCATGGGTGAAAGACCTGAGATGATGATCCGGTCATGGTCCACGAGGATCTGAACGTTCGGCCGATCGGTAACATCAAGCTCGATCGCGGTATGCACCACAGAAGGTTGGTGGCACGAGGCAAGATCCTTGAAAGTGACCGCGCCGCCATACGTGATGGAAGGACCCATCGAGACGGTGGAACCGGCGAATTCCAACGGGAAGAATTGGCCATTGGTGGTTCCATGGCCGAGGTAATGTGTGCCGTTGAGGATGGCGCTGCCATAAAGGGTCGAGAGACCATCAAGGTCCGTATCGAAGGATCCAATGATCTGGCCGGTTGAATCGATCACGGTGAGCTCGGTGGTATTTCCGATGGATGGTCCTCGGAAACAGTAGATATTCCCAATGCTGTCCACGGAAATATCAGCCACGGTGAAACGTAGCGTGGTGTCATTGAAGATGGTCAATAAGGAACCATCCGGCATCAATCGGGCAATTGTCTGGTCGTTGGGTTCACCATTATTGGCTCCGTGCTGGAAGTAGATGAACCTGCCATTCGCACCTGCATTGTGGTAGATCACGCTATCCGTATCGATGATCTCCCACTGGCTACCCGAATACCGAAGCACATGGAATGGTCCGAAACCGCTTCCGGAACTACTGTAGAACGTCTTGTTCGTTGATCCTTCGGTGATATCGTGGCCGATCGCGAGGGAGAACAAACGAAGAATAAGGAGGGACGGCAACACCAAGATCTGTGACCGATCCACCGTTAAGCTGCAATGCATGCACCGTCATTCCGCTGAGGCCATGGAATACGTCCTGCTGGCATTCAATGTCAGGAGCAGGCTGGGCGATCAGGGTCATCCCCAGGATCAGGGAAACTATCAGCGTAGTGATCTTGGAAAGCATCGGTCCTCACTTTCGCCCGAATCTAGACCCGTGCAAGGAGTTCCGTGGTCTATTTTCCCGTTAATCCTGCGATCCTTTCACTATCCGGATCGTTCTCACCCCAGTGCCATGTTCGATCCGTGCGATGTAAGCACCGGCAGGCCATTGTGAAATGTCCGATCGATGGATATCGCCGACTGAAGTCCCGCTATGAATGAAGCGGCCCATGTGATCGAAGAATTGAATGCGTGAGCCGGGCTCGATCCCATGCAGTTCCATCCATCCGCCGGTAATGATCATCGCGGTTGAAGATCCATGTTCAGGTATCGCTACGTTTGGATCGGAAACGATGTAAACACCCGCGGGATCGGTATTGAATCCAGGGAGGAATTCCATCTGGGTCCCTTGCACGGAATCGGTCGGTAAAAGCGAGAATGCCGCGAGATCGATCGCCACGATCTTCCGTGTACTGTTGCCGCCGAAGAATTGGACCACGCACGAAGGCACAGCCGTGAAAGTCCAATTCTCATTCACGAGCGTATCAAGACCATCGAACGCGATCACCAATTCCTCCGTGAGCGATCCATCGGCCAGGATCATCCGGATCGAAACATCGCCGGTGGTATAGCAATTCTCATACACCACATCGATCCCCGGCCGATCGGCCCACATCGATCCGAAATAGCCGGTGATGGTATGCCCATCCACCATGTTCACCATGCACATGTTGTCCGGCGGCCCGATCAAATGCTGCGTGTTGCAACCACCGGAATGCGTGGCCGATACGAGGTGGTCATCCACGATGAAGTCGCCGATCGTGGATTGTGCGGATGCGTGAAGGATAGGAAGGATCAGGATGATAGTGATGGAACGCATGGTGATGATGTTACCGGAGCGCGGCAATGATACAGAACCCCGTGTGAACGATCGTCATTTCATCAGCGAGAGGATCAGGATCCCGGACACGAATCCGGCAAGAACTAAGCCCGCCTTTCGGCCATGTGCCACTTTCCGGAAGCCTTTACGGTACTGTTTTTCCTCGCGGTACAAGGCATTGTTCGGGTTTTTCCTGTTGGAGTGAGGCGGTATCGCAGCCACTATGAACGGACCCAATAGCGTTGGGGTGGTGAGCAGACCTGCCACGAACGCCCCAGTTCCGCGGTAGTGTTCCTTCGCATCGCGCTTTCCTAATTGGAACAAGCTCATTTCAAGATCCTGTCCAGACAACGTGTCAAGCAGATGCATCACATGATGGTCCTGTGTGATCACTGCGCCTGCACTGATCATGTGGTCCTTCCCACCACAGCGGATCGATCGGATGCGTTCGACCGCCAGGTCATGCAAGCCGGTCCCATCTTCGTATTCGATGCTCGTTTCGCCGATCCGCCAGAACCGCTGCACCGTTATGCTGCGGCCACCATCGATCTGCAGGATGCAACCGATCGGGGCCACGGCCGTGTCCAATTGTGCCTTCGCCTGTCCGATCGACAGAAGGGGAAGTAGCATGATCCATATGTGTGTGTGCGGGCTCATGTTCATCGGATTATAACTCACCGGGCGGATCTGAAGACGTTGAAGCCTACGGACATGCCATACACGTTCCCTTCCTTGCGCGGAATGATGTACACGTTCATCGGAATGTTCAACTGGCCGGATCGGAAGGTCTTGCCCACTGCGATCACCAGGCCGGCCGAGAACTGTGGATTGCCTCGCTGATCGATGTTGGAGATGGTCGGACCGCGTTTTTTCGCACCTGTGGCGTACTCATTGCCGAACCCATACTCGCTTTCAAGATGCCAGTCCGTGACCGGATCGAACTCGTTGTTCTCACCATGCAATTCATAGAATCCCTCCGCCACGCGCGCCACGCGGAAGGTCGGGCCCACGGCGATCTCCCATCCCTGCTGGTTCAAACGGAAACCGTTCATGAAGGTGACCGATGGAATGAAACGGCCCGATTCAAGCCCTGATCCGGTGAAGAGGAATTCGAGCAGGCACTGGAAATTGCCGGCGCTGAAGTACTGCACTTCCTGCTGCCACCCGAGCATGGAGGTTACCTTGTACATGCCGAAACCACCGTGCGTGGTGGCGCGCATTCGTTCGCCCAGGATCCCATCGGTGTAATAAAGTCCCATGCGCGGGCCGCTCAGGTTCGCCTTGCCGACAACCGATGCGATGGGTTGTTCGTAGGACCTGAGCTGATCGGCGAGCTTTTCATTCACTTCGATCCCCATGGTGCGTGCCAGGGAGATCTCGATCATGCGCTGGAGTTCGTTCTGCAGGTTCGCATATTCGGAGGTGTTGGAAGCTTCGATCGTTCCTGTGGCCACGTCGATGATCTTCATGGTGATCGCGATCCGTTCACCGAACCGGTCCACACTCCCGATCAGTACTTTCTCCGCCTGCACGATCCTGCCTGCCTCCACAGCACAGTTCTTTCCGAAGCAGGTGGCGGCATCGATCCCCTGGAGGCCCAGTGCCTGCTTCATGTCCTGCCAGTGCAGCACCGTATAGCGTCCGGTCTTCTCCATTTCGATCCGTGTCATGCTGCCGAGTGTGGAGGGTTCCGGGATCACGCCGTTCCTGGAAAGGTCCATGATCCCGAGCGTGGCGGGCTGTGCGTGGGCGAGAAGTGCGATCAGCAACGCGATCGATGTGCAGAGTTGACGCATGATCGGTGCAGGGCGTGTAGCGGTGTGCATGTCTTTCGGTTTTGTTGCACCAAAAGTCCCGGCTTATGGATCGGCCGGCGAATTGATCCGTGCATCATGCTGTGCCCCGATCTGCAGGGATCATTTCTATCGCTGGTATCGATCCGTGCACATGGTCATTGAACGCAATTGCCGGGATCGTTTTGCCGGGTGAATGGCAGGTAACGCAGATCCTTCTTTCCCGATCTGCGATCGGCGCAGAGATCAGGACCGCCTTCTCTCCACCTCCTCGCGCAAAGCCTTGAAGTAGCGGTGGCGTTCCTTCTCGCCGGTGCCGCTGATCAGAATGCTTCGCTTGATCACGTTCTCTATGCTGCGTTGCGTATGGTCGCAGAATACCTCATCGGTGGTGCTGAGGTAGTTGATCGCGCTGTGGTTCACGAACACCATGCGCTGCCGGCCACTGCTGGCGAACACCATGTTGTCGCCCTGCATCACCTCATTGATGTAGACATTGAACTGTGCGCCTCCCGAAGAAGGAGGTTCGCCCAGGAGGAATTTCGCGCCAACGTCCACCTGCGTTTCGAGGTGGTCCAATAGTTCGAGCAGCTTGTCATAAAGAATATCAGCCTCAACCTCTTTCCTGAAGATGCCGGCATCGCGGTAGAACGTGATCTGGCGCAGGAAGGCGTTCAAGCTATCGGCATTCCAGATCTCCGTGCACGGTACGCGCAGGTAGGAGAGGTACACCTTCCGCGACAGTGCGAGCAGGTTCTCTTCCCGATCGGCGAGATCGAAACGCCTGTTCTGGAAGGTTGGATCATTGAGGATCGTACGCCGCCAGAAAAAAAGTTTGAAGAGCGTGAGCTCGGGGATCTGGAAATAATGGAACGTCGGGATATCCTCCGCCCGGAAGATGAACCTCGGTTCCTTCATGGACGCGATCTGTTCCAGTTGGCCGCTCATCGCCACGAGCCAGTCCGTGAATGGAAGGTCCGCAGAGCCTACGATCTTTCCGGTGAAGGTGAACGAACTGCCGTTGCGTCCCATGAGCGCATCCATGGAAAGCCGGAAGCGCTCGCAGACCTTCAGCAATTCAGCAAGGTCCATCGTCTTCTCACCACGGATACGCCGATAGGCACTGTCCACACTGATGCCCAACAGGGAGGCCAGTTCATCGGGCAGTGATAGATGCGCGGGCAGGTGCTCCTTTACCTGCGAGAACAATTTGTTCTGTACGGAGATCGCATCCATGGCACGGAAAGTTCAACTAATTTCCGATCAACGGCAACTTCTACAATTCGATCTTGTAATAAAATATCGGAAGCAGTCCCAGCTGGAATTCCTCGCGGATCGGTTCTCCCGTGGCGTTCCCCGGGGCATAGGTGAGCGTAAGGATGTTCTTCCGATCGCTGATGTTGATCAGGTCCAGGCTGAATTCGTGCATCACTTTCGGCCTGTTCCACCTGTAACCGATCTTCAGGTCGGCACGGAAATACGGCTTGAATTGCAAGGTGTTCATCGAACGGTCCACATAGACCAGTTCCTGTGCGGCATCGCTGGCGGCACGATCGACCGGGCCATACCATCGCCCACCGGTCCAGGTGAGCTTTCCACCGATCGAAATGGCCGAACTTTTCTTCAGGGTGAATTCCCGCGAGAGCAACGCGTTCGCAGCATACCTGCCGTTGAAACTGGTGTTGCGCCAAATGCGGTCGCTGCCTCGGTACCGCGCATCGAACAAAGATCCTGTCACCAGGAAATAATAGCCTTTCCGGAAAGGATGTTCGATGGTCAATTCAACGCCCATGTTGCGTCCGATCCCGGAATTTTCCAGGCTATCGGGATAAAGGCGTTCGAAACCCGCCCCGGTATTCACGAGCGAGAATGAGGATGGCTCCACCTGCACCGGAATGTTGAAGAGATGCTGGTAGTAGATCTCGCTCTTCAAACGGATATGTTCACCTGCCATGCGATCATATCCGAGCACGAGATGGTGGCTCTTCGTAAGCCCCATGTCGTTGTTGGATGTCCGGGGTGCTTCATCCGGCGGATCGTGCAGGAAGAAATAGAGGTATTGCGGTTGAAGCTGGGAGTGGAGCCCATAACCGAAGGCGATCCGTTGGGAACCACCCGGATCGAAGCTTGCACCGAAACGTGGTTCGATGGGTGCGGTGCTGTTGGTGTTGATGGATGAATGGAAGGCGTGCAGACCGAAAGTGACCGTGAGCCGCTCGCCGAAGCGATGCTTCAATTGAGCGTATGGCTGCACCTGCGTAACCAGTGCGGTGGTATCCCAGCGCACCCGCCAGTCGTCCAGCAGGATCGGCCCGGTGGAGGTGATGAGCGCCCGGGCACTGTCGATGTACGCGAGCCGCTGCCGTTCGATGTTTAACCCGGCCTTCAGTTTGGTGCGCTTCCCGAACTTGCGCACCAGGAACGTGTTCCACGCGAGTTTTTCCTCGGTGGATCGATACCCCAGCATGCGCGGCAGGCTGTCCACCACGTACCGATCCTGTTCCACATGCCGGTAGATGTAGTAATGATGCGGCCGCACCTGCGCATGCGCCACCGCGAACGACGAGCGCAGGTACGTTCCCTCATCGATCATGTACGAATAGGTGGCCCCGCTGGTGGCCATGCGTGAGGTGAAGTACTGATCGCGATCGTTGTCGCCGTAGATCAGCGTGGTCGTGTCCGGTCTTTCCTGATCGCTCAACACGATGTCTATGCTGCTGCTACCGCCGATCCCCCACAACGCCAGATCGCTTTTGCGACCGATCGGCAGGTTGATCCTGAAGGCACCGTCCTGGTATTTCGGGATGGCATCTGTGCCCACCTCGATCCCCATGAACCCGAAAAGCTGGAGCGTGCTGTAACGGTAGGAGAGCAGGTAGCTTGCCCGGCCCTTCCTTCCGATCGGGCCTTCGGCGAGCAGTTCGGTGCCAAGGAAACCGAGTTGCGCGGCGAGTTCGTGGCGTTCGCTGTTGCCGTTGCGCATACGCAGATCGAAAACGCCCGCGATCGAATTGCCGTATTCTGCGGGGAAAGCGGCGGTGAACAGATCTGAATTCGCGAGGTACTTGTTGTTCAGTATCGTCACAGGGCCGCCGCTGGTGCCGGGGATCGCGAAGTGGTTCGGGTTCGGGATGTCGATCCCTTCGAAGCGCCAGAGCACCCCCTGCGGTGAATTCCCGCGGATCACGATGTCGTTGCGGCTGTCATCGGCGCCCTGGATGCCTGCGTAATTGCTGGCCATGCGGCCCGGATCGCCACGGCTCCCCGCATAGCGTTCGGTCTCCTCCACGCTGAATTGCCGTGCGCTGATCAGCGCCATCTCGTTGCGCACCTCGCCGCGGCCTCCTGCGATCACCTCGAATTCCTTCAACTCGGTCACGTTCTCTTCCATCTCAACGTTCAGGATCACCTCACGTCCCGAGCCGATGATGATGTTCTGCATCTTCACCGGAACATGGCCGATGGATCGGAATTCGATGTCACGCCTGCCGTAAGGCACGTTCTCCAACCGGTACCTTCCCTGTTCATCGGTGGCGGTGCCGATGATCTCTCCGCTGTCCAGTTGCAGTACCACGTTCACGCCGGGAAGCGTGATCCGCGTATCCCTGTCGATCACCAGGCCACGGATCGTTTGCTGCGATACCACGAATGCCGGAGCGAGAAGCAGCCCTGTGATCAGCAACGATCGCACCTTCAACCTCCATTTCGTGAGGATCGAAGGTTCAGGTCCGATCTGGATCATGACCAGGTGGTGATCTGCGATCAAGGACAAAGATGATCAACCGATCGATCCAATGCCCCGTGGTACATGTCGATGACCGGATCACATCCTGGTCGGCCAGGGGATCGGATCACACCTCATCGACCATCGTCCATGGATATCTTCCTTCACCGATCCGCGGGCCGATCGGCCTGCATGCGAATTTGGGTCCCGAAATCCACCCACATGATCCGGAACATCACTTCCATCTTTCTTCTGTTCACTCTTTCCACGATGGCGCAACCTGTCATCGTGCAGACCGATCTGCCTTCGGGAACCATCAGCCTGCAGATGTTATACGTTACGGACAATGGCACTTCCGATCCAACACTGAATGGCGCGGACATCACGTGGGACTTCACCAGCGCGACCCTTCAGCCTGCGGGCACGGCCTTCTTCGGACCTGCGGACCTCACGCCGTACGCAGCCACGTATCCCGATGCCGACCGGGCCATGACCTTCGATCTGTTCGGTCTTGGCCAGGCCTACAACTATTTCCGATCCACCGCCACGGACTTCGAGATGATCGCTGAAGGCGTTCCTGATGTTGCCGTTCATTACACCGATCCGAAGAAATTCATCCAGTTCCCCTTCGAGTACCAGGACATCTTCAGCGACCCGTACACGGTGGATGGCGTGACGAACAACGTGGTGTGGCAGTACTTGGGCTACGGCACGGTGATCACAGAACTGGGTACGGTGAACAATGTGGTGAAGGCCGTTTCCAGTGATAACGAGATCGTCTTCTGGAACACGCAGCCGTTGTATCCATTGATCAGCATCGTTTCGGGAAGCGTTCTCGTGCTTACTGAAGGAGGCGTGGGTATGGAAGAGGGATCTGCTACGACAGGGATCGTCGTATACCCGAATCCGGCGCAGGATCGCATACGCGTGATCGGTGCGGAGCAGGGTGATCGGTATGAACTTTCGGATATGCTCGGCCGATCGGTACTTGCCGGATCCGTGAATGGTATTCTTGAACTTTCGATCGGCGATCTGCCTGCAGGCAATTATGACCTTCGCATCGCAAATGCCGATCGGAGCGAAGTGGTGAAGGTGGTGCGCTGATCCGGTCTTTACTTCGCGGGCATGTTGAAGATCAACGGCGATCTTGTGGACATTCCCGACCGCAGGATCAGGGCTGCGGAGATCACGATCGATGAGGGTCGGATCGTCTCGATCGGCCCGATCGATGGCCCTTCGGAAGGCTTCATCCTTCCGGGTTTCATCGATGCACATGTACACATCGAAAGCTCGATGCTGGTGCCTTCGGAGTTCGCGCGGCTGGCGGTAACACACGGCACGGTGGCCACGGTGAGCGATCCGCACGAGATCGCCAACGTGCTCGGGGTCGCCGGTGTGGACTTCATGATCGATAACGGAAAGAAAGTTCCGTTCCATTTCTTCTTCGGCGCCCCGAGCTGCGTTCCGGCCACGGAATTCGAGACCGCAGGTGCGCGCATCGATGCCGGTGAAGTCGAACAATTGCTTGCCCGCAAGGAGATCCTTTACCTGAGCGAGATGATGAATTTTCCGGGTGTGCTGAACGCCGATCCTGAAGTGATGCGGAAGATCGCTGCCGCGAAGAAGTTCAACAAGTCAGTGGATGGCCATGCGCCCGGATTGCGCGGTGAAGAAGCGCTACGGTATGCCGCGGCAGGCATAAGCACCGATCACGAATGCTTCACCATTGAAGAAGCGCGTGACAAGCTCGCAGCCGGAATGCACATCCTGATCCGCGAGGGAAGCGCGGCAAAGAATTTCGATGCACTTATCGATCTGTTGCATGATCATCCGGATCGGATCATGTTCTGCAGTGATGACAAGCACCCCGACAGCCTGGTGGCAGGACATATAAACGACCTGTGCGCGCGTGCGGTGGCAAAAGGCATCAATGTTTTCAACGTGCTGCAGGCCGCATGCATCAATCCGATCACACATTACCGGCTTCCGGTCGGGCAGCTGCGCGTTGGAGATCCCGCAGATCTGATCGTTGTGCAGGACCTCAGGAAATTCAAGGTGATCCGCACGCTCATCAATGGTGAACTTGTCGCAGAGAATGGGAGGAGTTCGATCGGCCGCGTGAACATCGGGCCACCGAACAATTTCAATTGTTCATGGAAAAGTCAGGCGGATCTTCAAGTGAAAGCGGGGACCGCCGAAGTACTTGCGATCGAAGCGTTGGACGGACAATTGATCACCAGGAAGATCAATGCGCAAGCGATCTTGAGGAATGGTTTCCTTGAACCTTCGATAGAGAACGATGTGCTGAAGATCGCAGTTGTGAACCGTTATCATGACGCGGCACCCACGATCGGTTGGATCAGGAATTTCGGGTTGAAGCGCGGAGCGATCGCAAGCAGTGTTGCGCATGACAGCCACAACATCGTAGCGGTGGGAACGAACGATGAAGATCTCTCCAATGCGATCAACCTGGTCATCGAAAGTCGTGGCGGGATCGCTCTATGCAATGGTCGCGATCGGCGGATCCTTCCGTTGCCCGTGGCAGGGATCATGAGCGATGGAGATGCATATGCAGTGGCGAAACGATATGGTGAAATGGATCTCGGCGCGAAGGAATTGGGCAGCACATTGAGCGCCCCTTACATGACGCTTTCTTTCATGGCGCTGCTGGTGATCCCGCATTTGAAGATGAGCGATCTCGGCTTGTTCGATGGCGATCGTTTCCAACTGTTACAATGATCGAATTCTTCATGGCTGGCGCGGGTATTTCGCGTAACTTCGTAATCCCGTAAACTCAAGCCGAGCTGTGACCGAGATCATCGTTTTCTTCATCCTTCACTGGTACCTCAGTCTGTTCGTGCAGACGTTCTATCTGCACCGCTATTCCGCACACGGCATGTTCACCATGTCGCCGTTCTGGGAGAAGGCGTTCCATATCCTCACCTTCATCGCGCAGGGCAGCAGTTACTTGAGCCCTTACGCGTACGGCGTGCTCCATAGGATGCATCACGCTTATGCCGATACCGAGAACGATCCGCATTCGCCCAAGTACGATCAAAGCCTCTTCAGTATGATGTGGCGCACCAAGACCATCTACCACGACATCTTCGATCGGAAAATTGTGGTGGCGCCGCAATTCACACGCGATGTGCCGCAATGGCCGGCCTTCGAGCGCTTCGCCGATCATTGGGCGGCGCGGTTGGGTTGGGTGGCCGCGTACACCGTGTTCTACATCATTTTCGCGCCATCACCGTGGTGGTTCCTGCTGCTGCCCTTGCATTACGTGATGGGACCGATGCATGGCGCGATCATCAACTGGTTCGCGCACAAATACGGCTACCGCAATTTCAAGGTGACCGATACCAGCAAGAACATGTGGCCGATCGAGATCCTGGTGATGGGCGAAGGATTGCACAACAACCATCATGCGAACGCGGCCCGGGCCAACTTTGCGATCAAGTGGTGGGAATTCGATCCCACCTGGCCGGTGATCCGCATGTTGCATGCCTTGCGGGTGATCCGTTTGAGGCAGGCAGTTTGAACGCGGTCGGGAGCGGATAACTTCGCTACGCCAACATGCACCGTTCCGTTCTGAGGGTTCTTCCTGTCTTTCTGCTTCTTCTCTGCGCTTGCGGTGGAAGTGAGCGCGTGATGGAGACCGGTTTTCTTCAGAAGCGGAAACATCTTCCCGGATGGGATCTTTCACTTTTTCAGAAAGAACGATCGATGCCACGGTCTTTCGATCGGCGTGAGCGCGATGTGGGAGTTCCAGTTGAAAATGTTCATGAGAAGGAAGAAGCATCCGATCCTTCAGCAAGTGCTGCGTTGAACTATGCGGCAGAAGTTGTTGATCGGCCAAAGCCGAAGATCGAAGTCGTTTCGGTGAGGATCGAAGCGAAGCCGATCATTCGGCTTGAAGCCATTTCGGATCGAGCTCATAACGGAGCGCAACAGCAACAGGAGATCCCGAAAAAGAAGTGGAACAAGTTTGCGATCCCGGCATTTCTCGCTGCGCTGGCGACACTTTACCTGGGTTTCTTCGGCACAAGTACGATCGCCGTGATCATCGCATTGGGTGTCACTTTCATTCTTTCCGGCATCTCATTGCGCCAGATCCGATCGCGCGATGAAGCGGGCAAAGGCTTTGCACTTGCGGCGCTCATGATCGGTGTGATCGCTGCGGTGGCCACGGCGATCGTTACCTACGCGATCGGTTTCATTTGATCGAACAGCCGATCGGCTATCAACCGCAGCTCTTCAGTTCCCGCTCCGCTCTCACGCATCGCCTTCAATGAGGCCGATCCATCGGATTTTGAAAGTTTTCTTCCGTCCTCATCCTTGATCAGCGGGTGATGCCAAAAGCTGATCCGAAGGAAATGATCGAGACCGAGCAGTGATGCGAGATGGAGTTGCACCGCAGTGGAGGGCAACAGATCGGCACCGCGAACGATGAGCGAAACATTCCGATCGATATCATCGGCCAGCGATGCGATCTGGTACGCTGGCATACCCACTGATCGGCCGATCGGCCGTTGCCGCAACGTGGTATCGCTGATCAAGGCCGCAACATCGAACGAAGAGATCCCACCTTGCAGATCACGCATGCCGACCATCGTTCCTTCCTGGATCCTGATCCGCCAGGCTGCCGCCGGATCGTCCAGGTCATGGTCGCCCCTTTTGCATGCCAGGTGTTCCGCCCGATCCATACGGCTTCGCGAACACGTGCAGGCGTAAAGCACACCGAGCGCGCGCAACCGGTCGAGCAACTGCGCATAGCGCGAAAGCCGCGATCGCTGTGACCAGTTCGCGATATGATCCTCCATGTTCTTCGGCCCCAGGTGCCATTCGATCCCCAGCCACTGCAGCGAATCGAAGATGTCCTGCAGGTATTCCTGCCTCGTTCGCTCCATGTCCAGATCATCGATCCGCAGCAGGATCCGGCTCCCGGTGATCTTTGCGATCTTTTCGATCAGCAGGAAGTTGACCGCATTGCCGGCATGGAGGAAACCGCTGGGCGTGGGAGCGATCCGTGTGATCATGATCGGCCGGTGCGGAATGGGGGAGGAGTGCCCGGGGCGGGACTTGAACCCGCACAGCCCTTACGGACCAAGGGATTTTAAGTCCCTCGTGTCTACCATTTCACCACCCGGGCGGCAGGCCGAAAATAAGGATGCCTTCCGTGGAGGAAGGCATCTGGAGCGAGAAACGGGACTCGAACCCGCGACCCCGACCTTGGCAAGGTCGTGCTCTACCAACTGAGCTACTCTCGCATTGGGGCTGCAAATATAGGAATGTGGATCGATCCCACGAAGTGGGTGAATTTCTTCCAGTTTCGTCAAACGGTCTTCATCCTCGCCTGACGCATCGAGGCGATCCGCTTCATTTCGCTCAGCTTCAGCAAGGCCTCCACAGGCGTAAGCGTGTCGATATCGATCTGGTCGATCATCTCCCTGAGCCGTTCCAGGGCGGGATCATCCATCTGGAAGATGTTCAGCTGCATTTCGCGGCCGATCCGGTCCATGGGCATCTTTTCCACTTTCGGTACTCGCGTCGCGCCTAGATCGCCAGCATGATCTTCTTCGAGATGGGCAAGCACCTTCTTCGCCCGTTGGATCACGCGCTTCGGCATGCCGGCCATCTCGGCCACATGGATCCCGAAACTTCGATCGCTGCCGCCGGGGACCAGTTTGCGCAGGAAAAGGATCCGGCCATCGACTTCGCGCACCGCCACATTGGCATTCCGGATGCGGGAGAAGCTCGCCGACATCTCATTGAGCTCGTGGTAATGCGTGGCGAAAAGCGTTTTAGGCCGACCGGGATGTTCGTGAAGGAATTCGGCGATCGCCCACGCGATCGAAATGCCATCGTACGTGCTCGTTCCACGTCCGATCTCATCGAGCAACACAAGGCTGCGATCGCTCAGGTTGTTGAGTATGCTGGCCGTCTCGTTCATTTCCACCATGAACGTGCTTTCGCCGGTGGAGAGATTATCCGACGCACCCACCCGCGTGAATACGCGGTCCACGATCCCCATGCGCACCGATCGGGCCGGTACAAAACTGCCCATCTGCGCCATGATCGCGATCAACGCCGTTTGCCGTAACAAGGCTGATTTTCCGCTCATGTTCGGGCCGGTGATCATCACGATCTGCCGGTCGTCGGGATCGAGCAGCACATCATTGCTCACGTAAGGGACGCCAGGCGGGAGTTGCTGTTCGATAACAGGATGGCGGCCCTCACAGATGTCCAGCGTTCTTTCCTCAACGAACCGCGGGCGGCAATAGCCGAACTGGCGTGAATGGATCGCGAACGCACGGATCACGTCAAGACCGGCGATCGCGGCTGCGGTGGCCTTCACTTCTGCGATCATGGCGATCACTTCCTCCACAAGATCCCCATAGATCTGCTGCTCCAGGGCGAGCATCCGTTCCTCGGCCCCCAGGATCCGTTCCTCCAGTGCCTTCAGTTCATCCGTAATATACCGTTCAGCATTCACAAGGGTCTGCTTCCGCACCCATTCCGCCGGCACTTTGTCCTTGTGCGCATGCCGCACCTCCAGGTAATAGCCGAACACATTGTTGAAACCCACTTTCAAGGAGGTGATGCCCGTGCGCTGCATCTCCCTTTCCTGCGCTTCGAGCAGAAGTTCCTTGGCATGGGTGGAAACATGGCGCAGGTCATCCAGTTCGGCATGGATGCCTGCTGCGATCACACCACCTTTGGCCAGGTTCGCCGGCGGCGCCGGAACAAGCACCTCGGCGATGCGTCGGGAACACTGCAGCGGAATAACGATCCCCTCCATGGCTCTTTCCAACGCAGGCATGCCATGGCACAATGAAGCGACCCGTTGCGAGGCCTGCAGAGCGAAATGAACCTGCAGGAGTTCACGTGGGTTGATCCGCGCCGTGGCTGCCTTGCCCGCCAGGCGTTCAAGATCGGCGATCTTCGTGAGCTCATCGCCAAGCCGTTCGCATAGATCGGGCGAATCCAGGATCACCTGTACGCGATCGTGCCGTTCACCGATCGCCGCCGGATCCAACAAGGGGAAAAGGAGCCAGCGTTTCAGCAGGCGGGAACCCATGGGAGTGACACAGCTGTCCATGGACTGCAGCAGGGTGCGCGCGCCGTCGTTCACCGGCTGCACCAGTTCCAGGTTGCGCACCGTGCAACGATCCAGCGCCACATGGGTGAGCGATTGCAGATGACCGATACGATCGATATGGGCAAGCCGGTCGTGCCGGGTCTCACCCAGGTAGAAGAGGATCGCCCCGGCAACACGCTGCCCAAGGCTGAGCTCCTCGATCCCGAAACCTTTCAGGGTAAGGGTGGAGAACTGGCGAAGGAGCCGTTCGCGGGCCAGATCATCGGTGAACGCCCAGTCCTCCAGCGGCTGTACGTGCTGCCTGCCGATGCATGAATTGATGAACGGATCGCGGCTGCCCCGTGGATGAAGCAGTTCGCTGGGTGCGAATTGATCGAAGAGCCGGCCGATCTGTTCAGGGCCGTCCTCGGCGATCTGGAATTCACCCGTGGTGACGTCGAGCAACGCCATACCATAGCGCCCGCCGCCTTCGCAGATCGCCGCCAGCCAGTTGTTCGCCCGGTGATCCACCACCTGGTCGCTGAACGCGACACCGGGCGACACCACCTCGGTCACGCCCCGCTCAACGATGCTCTTGGCCAGTTTGGGATCTTCCAGCTGATCGCAGATCGCCACACGGAAACCCGCCCTCACCAATTTCGGCAGGTAATTGTCCAGGGAATGATGGGGGAACCCGGCCAGTTCGATGTCGCTGCCACCGTTGTTGCGCCGGGTGAGCGTGATCCCCAATACGCGCGATGCGGTGATCGCATCCCCGCCGAAGGTTTCATAGAAATCGCCCACACGGA
>JAEZDL010000035.1 GCA_023418095.1 Bacteroidota bacterium | reverse complement strand
ACAAGACCTACGAAAGCATTTTCGCGGAATTCGAAGGTCGCGATTACGACGACGCGCTGGTGGAAGGCGACGTGAAGTACCACATGGGTTACTGCAGCTGCGCGATCACCGAGAAGAAGAAAGGTGTCACCGTAACGCTCAGTCCCAACCCGAGCCACCTCGAAAGCGTCGATCCCGTGGTGGAAGGCATCGCGCGCGCCATCATCGATCTGGATCATAAGGAGGATGTGAGCAAAGTGGTTCCTGTGCTGATCCACGGCGATGCCGCGATCGCAGGGCAGGGCGTGGTGTACGAAGTGGTGCAGATGGCCGGATTGAAGGCCTACAACACCGGTGGAACGATCCATATCGTGACCAACAACCAGGTGGGCTTCACCACGAACTACATCGATGCGCGCACAAGCATTTACTGCACTGATGTGGCCAAGGTCACGCAATGTCCGATCTTCCACGTGAACGCTGATGACGTGGAGGCCGTGGCGTTTGTGATCGAACTCGCACTTGATTATCGCCAGAAGTTCCAGCAGGACGTTTTCATCGATCTGCTCGGCTACCGCAGGCACGGCCACAACGAAGGCGACGAGCCGAAGTTCACCCAGCCGGTGTTGTACAAGCGGATCGCGAAACATCCCGATCCACGTGAGATCTACAGCAAGAAGTTGCAGGAATGCGGTTTCATTGAAGCGGAGATCGCCAAGGAGATGGAACGCGAGTTCCAGGACATGCTGCAATCGCGTCTCGATGATGCGAAACAGATCGAAAAGGCACGCATCACGCCGTTCCTCGCCGATCGCTGGAAAGGATACGAAAGGCCCGATCCATCGGTCTTCGAGAATTCACCCGATACTTCGGTGAAGGAAGATCG
Source organism: Bacteroidota bacterium (assembly GCA_023418095.1). Lineage (GTDB taxonomy): Bacteria > Bacteroidota > Bacteroidia > Flavobacteriales_F > PHOS-HE28 > PHOS-HE28. Next base: position 5,429 of record JAEZDL010000035.1, on the reverse strand, counting down.
GTTGCGACTGATCGGCCAGAAGCTCACACACATTCCGGAAGACAAGAAGTTCTTCAGCAAGCTCGAGCGCATCCTCCAGGATCGTGCGCGCATGATCGAAGAGGACAAGCTGGATTGGGGCCTTTGCGAATTGATGGCCTACGGAAGTTTGATCCTGGATGGTCATCCCGTCCGTTTCACCGGCCAGGATGTGGAGCGTGGAACTTTCAGCCATCGCCACGCGGTGGTGAAAGTGGAGGACAGTGAAGAGGAATACATCCACCTGAAGAACCTGAAGGATGGCCAGCCGAAATTCCAGATCTACAATTCGCTTTTGAGCGAATACGCGGTGATGGGATTCGAATATGGCTACGCGTTCACCAATCCGGAAACGCTCACGATCTGGGAAGCGCAGTTCGGCGATTTCGTCAACGGTGCGCAGATCATCATCGACCAATACTTGAGCGCCGCGGAAGAGAAGTGGAACGCGATGAACGGCCTGGTGTTGCTGCTTCCGCACGGCTACGAAGGCCAGGGCGCAGAACACAGCAGTGCGCGCATGGAACGTTTCCTCAACCAGGCCGCGGACGGTAACATGCAGTTGGTGAATTGCACCACACCGGCCAACTTCTTCCACGTGCTGCGGCGCCAGATGGAATGGAATTTCCGGCGTCCGCTCGTTGTCTTCACGCCGAAGAGTTTGCTTCGCCATCCGCGTTGCATCAGCAGCATCAAGGAACTTTCAAAAGGCCGTTTCCAGGAAGTGATCGATGATCCGACAGCCGATCCGAACAACGTGGAACGCGTGATCTTCTGCCAGGGAAAGATCTATTACGAATTGCTGGAGAAGAAGGAGGAATTGAAGGCCGGGGACGTGGCGGTCGTACGGATCGAACAACTGCACCCGCTGCCCGAAGGACAGATCCGCGAAGTGCTTGCGAAGTACGATCGCGCCGATCGCCATCTTTGGGTGCAGGAAGAACCGGCGAACATGGGTGCATGGCACTACATGGCGCTCAATTTCCCAAAGGTGAAGCTCGAAGGGATCACACGCGATGGAAGCGGTGCGCCGGCCACCGGTAGCAGCATCCGCTATGCGATCCAGCAGAAGGCGATCATCGAAAAGGCGTTCGATCGGAAACCGGTGAAGAACGCAGCGAACGAAAAAGCAACAACCAATCCCGCTTTCAAACCAGCGGACAAGAAAGCACGCGCCTGAACACACCATGAGCCAGGAACTCGAAGTGAAGGTCCCCAGCCCGGGGGAAAGCATCAGCGAAGTACGGATCGCCCAATGGTTGGTGAAGAACGGCGATGTGGTGGAGAAGGATCAGGTGATCGCGGAGATCGATAGCGACAAGGCCACGCTGGAACTCACCGCCGAGCAGGAGGGAAAGATCAGCATACTCACCGAAGCGGATGTTACCGTGAACGTTGGCGATGTGGTGGCGAAGATCGATACCAGCGTGAAGGCCGAGGCGAAGCCGAAAAAGGATCAGGGGCAGGAACAGGTGCAGGAGCAAAAAAAGAGCAATGGTTCCACCTCGTCCAAACCTGCGGCCGCAGCGAGCTCGAAAGCCGGTTCCACAGTTGCCCCAGCACCTGCCGCTGATGTAAAAGCAACGCCCGTCGCGAAGGCCGTGATGCAGGACAAAGGCATCAGTGGCGACAAGTTGAAAGGCACCGGTCCGAACGGCCGGATCCGCAAGAGCGATGTGGAAGCGTACGTGGCCGGCGGGATCGATGCCGGCGCGGTGATGATCAACGGCTGGGGCGGGGCACGCGAGGAAAGCCGCGCCAAGATGAGCACGCTGCGCAAGAAGATCGCGGAACGGCTCGTGAGCGTGAAGAACGAGACCGCGATGCTCACCACCTTCAACGAAGTGGACATGAGCGCCGTGATGGCCGTGCGCGATAAGTACAAGGACAAGTTCAAGGAAGTGCATGGCACCGGCCTTGGCTTCATGAGCTTTTTCACCAAAGCGGTCACCGAAGCGTTGCATCATTTCCCAACAGTGAACGCCATGATCGATGGCGAAGAGATCGTTACGTTCGATTATGCGGACATTGGGATCGCGGTGAGCTCACCGAAAGGCCTCATGGTCCCGATCATCCGCAATGCGGAACAGATGAGCCTCGCCCAGATCGAAGCGAAGATCAAGGAACTTGCGATCAAGGCGCGCGACGCGAAGCTCAGCATCGATGAGATGACCGGCGGCACCTTCACGATCACCAACGGTGGCGTGTTCGGCAGCATGCTCAGCACACCCATCATCAATCCGCCGCAAAGCGCGATCCTTGGCATGCACAACATCGTGGAGCGCCCGGTGGCGGTCAACGGCAAAGTGGAGATCCGCCCGATCATGTACGTGGCGCTCAGCTACGATCACCGCATCGTGGACGGAAAGGAAAGCGTGAGCTTCCTCTTCAAAGTGAAGGAAATGCTAGAAGATCCTACCAAGCTGGTGTTCGGTGGGAAGGAGCCTGGGGAGATTTTGTTGGGGTTGTGAGCCTACGGTCTTCAACCCGATCATTCAATTGACGCATTTGGATCATTGCGTGATCCTTTATGATAAAGTTCGGTTTCTTCAAACCAACCATTTTCATTTTCGTCTTCGTATCTGAACAGGCTGTCGCGAGTGTAGCGAGTGAAATGGAGAAATTGACCACTTTGTAAATGGTCATCGTAACGAGCGATGAGTTCTTCTTCGCTTGAGTAGAGATATTCGATTTCATAAATTCCATTGAAGTCTTTATCTACCCATATCGTCGTAATAAGTTGACCCTTTCCGTAAGCCACCAGGGAGTCTAATTCACGATCATCATTCAAGTCGAATCCAATACTTTCAACTTTCCCATCGCGCTTCCATTTGGTCACGATCGAATTGCTGAAAGGCCTGTACTCATAGTCAAAGAAGCGATTGTCATTCAATGCTTGTAACTGTTCGTATTGCCAAACGATCATGATCAAGCTGCCCAACAATAAAATTGTGAGGGTCACAATTACAGTTCTCATGGTTAAATCCTCAAAACTTCAACTTATCCTACCAATAAGCCGCAACAACGCCCATCACATACGCCAGCAGAAGTGCCCATTGGACGTGTCGCACAATTATATCAGAGCACACCAACCAGAGGGGCCTATTGATCAAACTAGCCTTGGCTCTCGACTTATTGAACGAGCAGGCGCTGACTTCCGCGTTCGCCATGTTCATTCCGAATGTTCACGGTATAAATTCCAGGAACCAGATCATTCACATCGACTTCATGCCGATGGATGCCAGGCGCCTTTGAACCCAGACTGATCAATTTGACGCATCGCCCGGATGTATCGAACATCTCCAGATCAAGCTTCCCTTTGGCGCTGATATCCACACTTACCACTGAATTCGCTGGATTCGGAAAAAGTGAGATCCCAAGATCATTTGAGAACAGGTCTTCAATTCCAATGGACGAGGCCGACAGATAATTGACCTCCTCATCACCTGTGATGATCTGGCCATCAATGGCCAACGATACCTTGGAAACACCTGCTACGTAAGTAGGTACGCCCGGTTTCCAGAAATAGTGGATCTCGGTTGTCTGGGTGTAAGTGAACCCCTGTGACACCGCAGTACTGGTGGAGCTTTCAACCAGCTTAAGAACATTATTGACCGTACCATTCGGAAGGATCAACGTACCATATCCGTCAGCCTCGAATTGAGCAACAGTAGTGGATGGATATTCAGTTCCTTGATCGGTGTAGCTGCACGTGCCATTGTCGGACCAAGAGGTTCCATAGGTGCATGGGAATTTCATTCGTTCCATTGGATCGGAACATGTGCTGATGATGCCTTGTTGCTGGCTGCCCAGGATGAATGAGGATGACGATGTGAATTGAACGAATTGCTCGCGCGCCCCGGTAAATATTACCAGGTCCGCATCTGGAAAACTGGCTGCTGCAGTTGAACTCGAGGGCGCATTCCAAGTCTGGACACCACTGCCGGTCTGGGTTATTCCGCTCAGATCCCATGTTTGGCCAATGCCGTTGTTCGTGATCTCGAGATAAGTCGCTTCTATGAACGCAAAGGATTGACCTGCTACTGGAATATCGCTTGCAACGATCGTAGGCGATTGTGCAAACAGTAAAGCAGAAGCCAGCATCAACGAAGTGAGTAAGATTATTTTCATGTGAGTGGATTTTGAGCCAATGTAAACAAAAACATTATGAATGAACGAACAGCTTCTCTTCCAGTGATCTTAGGCACTCGAAGAATCCCCCTCAAAACTTCAACTTGTCGAACCAATAGGCCGCCACAACCCCGATCACATACGCCAACAGATCGGCCCATTGGAAGGTGTCGCCCAGGATCCATCGCGCGATCAGCACATCCTGTAACCCAAGTAACCCGATCAGCCCAAGGGCCTGTGAGAATTCCAGCAGAAATGCAAAGATCAATACACCGATCGCCACGTGGATCGGTTTCCACGCCGGCATGATCGCGCGCACCACGAAGTAGAGCAGCATCACCACGAACACGTCGCCCGCCCACGTGCGCACAAGTCCGCCATTGTCCCGCATGGCGATCATGATCTCTATGCAGAGAAGGAAGATCGCGATCATTAGGTGAACGATCCTGCTGCGTGCCATCGGCGGCAAAGATGGTTGAATGTTGCTTCCCGTGCCTATCATTGTACACGTGCGGCGGGTGCCGCAATTTTTCCCGTACACCGAATGGCCGACCAGAAGGATCTCGACGCGCATTACACCACCATGGACAAGATCTTCCGGCTGAGCCTGGGAGAGAAGGGAGGCTACAGCGGCGCACGTTTCGATGGTGATTTTTCCCTCACGCTCGAGCAGGCGCAGGAGCGCAAGCACAAGTTCATCATGGACAATTGCAACATCAAGCCGGGCAGCAAGGTGCTCGATCTGGGTTGTGGTTGGGGTGCATTCATCGATTATTTGAACCGTCATGGTGTTTCAACCACAGGCGTCGTGCTCGCCAAAGGCCAGGCCGATGCGTGCCGCAAGAACGGCCTCAATGTGCACCACATGGATTCGAAGGCGATCACGCCCGAGACCTTCGGCAAGTTCGATGCGGTGTGCGCCATGGGATCACCCGAGCACCTTTGCTCCGTAGAGGAATTTCGCGCAGGCAAACAGGAGGAGATCTACAGAACGTATTTCAAGCAGGTGAGCGATCTGCTCCCGATCGGCGGCCGCTTCTATTGCCAGACCATGGTGTTCGGTCCCAACATGGTGAAGTTCGAGGACATCAAATTCGGCCAGACCAACGTGTGGAAGAACCGCAAGAACTACAGCGGCGAGGAATTGATGGACCTGGTCTGCGATGTATTTCCCGGCTCGTGGCTGCCCTACGGAAGCGAAGGAATGACCGAACCGGCCAAGGAACATTTCAAGCTCGTGCACATCGATAGCGGCCGGCTCGATTACATCGAAACGATCC
>JAEZDL010000012.1 GCA_023418095.1 Bacteroidota bacterium | reverse complement strand
GCGAACGCTTCGGAAAGCTGGCTGCCGATGTTGCTCATCTGCACGATCGGTGCGATCATGAAGCCGAGGAAAAGAGTGAAGGCAAGGAATTCGCCCAGCGTGAGATCACCTTGTATGATCTGCCAGCCACCGATCCCCATGATCCCAGCGCTCGCCAGCCCGAGCAGAAGTGTCGATGAACTTGTGATCAACGCGGTGGCGGTAAGGCTTTGCTTTATGTTCTGGAAAAGCCGATCGACACCATGCTCGAAATTCCGGTTCTCCTGTTCCTCCGCATTGAAACCTTTGATCACGCGCACGCCGTTTAGCGTTTCGGTGAGCCGGCCGGTCACTTCCGCATTTATCACACCGCGCGTCCGGAAGATCGGCCTGATCCGCGCGAAGGCCTTCGCGGCGATCACAGCGAAAATGCTCACCGGAAGCAGCGTGTACAACGTCATTGTGGGGCTGATCGTGATCAACACAACCAGCGCAACGATCGCCGTCAATGTTCCGCCAACAAGTTGCACCAGCCCCGTGCCCACGAGGTTTCGCACACCTTCCACATCGGTCATGATCCGGCTCACCAACGCGCCACTTTTCGTGCTGTCGAAATAGCTGATCGGCAGCGAAAGCACTTTGCGTTGCACTTGCGCGCGCAGTTTGCTTATGAGCAATTGCGCTTCAACGCTGAGCAATTTCGTGAGCCAGAAGGAAGTGACGCTCTGCACCACGATCGCGCCCACCACGGCCGCCAGCAGCCACCAGAGCAGATCAAGGTCCTTGTTCACGATCACATCGTCAACCAGGTATTTCGTGGCACCCGGCACCACAAGACTTGCCAGCCGGCTGATCGCGATCAACAAAAGACCGAGCGCGACATGTTTTCTTCTCGGCCAGATGAACTGCCAGAACGCCTTGCGCCATGTCATGTTCCTTTCCGCCTTCGGCAATTCGCCGGCCGCTGCGCGCATCCTCGCCCGTGGCCCGCTGCCCGAGCGCTCCGCGCGGTTCTTCGTGATCGATGGCACCATATGATCGCCGCTGTTCGCAAGTTACAGGCCAAGTCCGCGGATCGGACGGATCGGCAGAAGGGAAAGGCGGAAGTCGGAAGTCTGAAGTCGGAAGTCTGAAGTAGATACATGTGATCGGCATTTACTTCCGACTTCCGACTTTCGACTAATAGACTTTTCATTTGGGCGTGCCACCAACCCGGCCTAAGAAGGCCGCGTTGCTGTCGGGTCGCCGCTGCAAGTCCTCCCTGCGGTCCGGGCTTTCCGCTATGCCCCTCACGCGCTGGCGCATGGCCAAAAGATCCCGTTCCAACAAATCATTCCAATGATCGGCCGTTCATTTTCTGATCATCTGATCTTCTGATCATCTGATCGACCGACCTTCGTACCATGAAGATGCGCATCAACAAGCTGCTGGATACCGCACAGATCCCGAACAACGGCGGCACATTGCAGTTCTACCAGCGCAACGAACACTACACGATCGAGGTCGTCGGCATCATGGGCGAGTTGATGACCACCGAGCACCACGGCTCCGAGGATAAACTCGCCGAGATCGCGATCAACGAATTGGATGAGCCCGGCAAAGCGCGCATACTTGTCGGCGGATTGGGAATGGGTTTCACGCTGGCCGCTGCGCTGAAACAAACAGCGCCGAAAGGCGAAGTAGTCGTTGCCGAACTGGTCCCCGAAGTGGTGAAATGGAACGAAGGCCCGATGGGTGTATTCGCCGGAAGACCGATGAACGATCCACGCGCCAAAGTGGTGATCGGCGATGTGCTGGAGATCATCCGATCGGAAAGGGAAGGCTTCGATTGCATCCTTCTTGATACCGACAACGGCCCGGAGGGCTTGACGCAACCGCGCAACAACCGCCTCTATTCACACCGCGGCTTGCGATCGGCATACGATGCGTTGCGGCCGGGTGGAATTCTTGCTGTGTGGAGCACACACCCTGACGCGCCTTTCACGCGAAGGCTCGGCATGGCCGGTTTTGAAGTGCGTGAGCAAAAGGTGTTCGCGCATCGTGACAAGGGCACGAAACATCATTTGTGGTTCGCGAAGCGGGGACAAGGGGCACCACCGCGACCTGATCTACGTGGCCGGTAAGCGCGATCACATTGTTGCAGAAGGGATCTTTCCTCGAGCAATCCTCGATCTTACCGAAATGATCGGTGTATTCACCGGGGATCGATGCCGATCGTGCTCAGACTTTCTGCTTACGCACGCCCTGAAGCACAGTGACCACCTCTTTCATGCTTATCGGTTTCACCAGATGTCTGTTGAAACCCGATTCTGCTGATCGGCGTTTATCTTCTTCCTGGCCCCAACCGGTAAGTGCGACAATGTGGATGCGATCGCCTGATATTTCGCGGATCGCCTGGCAACAGGCATGGCCATCCATGTGCGGCATGCCAATGTCCATGAAGATCACCTGTGGTTCACTTTGCCTCACCTTGTCCAGCGCGTCCTTGGCGCTATAGGCGGTATTCACCGTATGACCCTTCGCCTTCAGGATCAGTGCCAATGAATCCGCAGAGTCGGTATTGTCATCTACGACAAGAATGTCCAGGGCAACACTGGATCCCGGCGTGTATGCTCTTGTGACTTCAGCGGTGGGAGCAGGGATGCGTGGTAGGCGCACGGTGAATTCGCTGCCTTTCCCGATGCCTTCCGACCTTGCTTCGAGCGTGCCCTGATGAAGGTTCACGAGTTCCTGGCAGATGCTCAGACCGATGCCCAAGCCTCCATGGGTCCGTGTGCTGGTAGGCTCCACCTGTGCGAACATGTCGAACACCCGTTCCAGTTGTTCCTTATCGATACCGATGCCCGTGTCCTTCACCGTTACCCGGCATTCGTGATCGTTCGTGGTACATGTAACACTGATCAACCCACCTGGATCGGTGTATTTCACGGCATTGTTCAGGAGGTTGGTGAAGATCTGCACCAGCCTTATGGGATCGGCATTCAACCACACAGGTTCAGTGCATAGTTCCAGTTGAAGCCTGTGGCCTTTACCTTCTATGCCGCTGCGGTCGGTCTCTATAGCCTGGGCGATGGCATCGTTGAGCTGAGAGGCGCGCTTATGCAGGGGGATCACACCCCGGTTCACCCGGCTGAGATCCATCAGGTCATCCACCAGATAGACCAGTTGCCGCAGCTGGCGACGCATCATGGCAAGCATGTTCGTAGCCGTCACCGGGTCGCCCGCACTGCCCTCCAGTACTTCAATAGCGTTGCTAAGAGGAGCCAATGGACTTCGCAGTTCGTGCGCGAGTGTGGCCATGAACTGGTCCTTGCGCCGATCGGATTCCTGCAGGCTCGCTTCGGCCGCTTTGCGCAAGGTGATGTCCTGAAGCGTGGTGAGCCAGAACTCCCTGCCATCCAGCACTACCTTGTCCGTGGAGGCGATCACATTGATCACCGTGTTCAACGGCCCTATCAATCGAAGTTCACGGTCCTTGATACGGCCGCCTTTCCGCAGATCGGCGATATACGCAGCTGCCTCTTCCCGGTCCACCCAGATATCCATTTCCTGGAAAGGCCGCCCCATGCATTCATTCTCATCACGTCCGAACAAGGTCTTCCAGGCCTGATTCACCTCTACAAGTTCGCAGCCGGGTATCTGTGCGAGTTGAATGGCGAAATGGCCACTGTGGAACAGTGTGCGGAATTTTTCTTCGCTGGTGCGAAGGGCGTGTTCGATGTCCTTTGGCTTGATGTAGGCCACCTGATCGTTGCCGAGGATCGCATCGGCCTTATGACCCCTTACCGCGGCGATCAGCGAATTGTATTCCGCCAATTGCGCCGACAGCTCTTCGTACGTGGGACGTTGGTCAGGCATCGATGGTCATGGAATTGCGGATGGCGTTCACTACGATCTTTTCATCGGCAAGGTCTCCATAGAGCGTTGCCCCTGCACCGTTACCGGTCACTACAAGAGCCGGGGTCACGAAGACCTTGTTATCGATCGCTGAGCGGAAATCCTTGAGCACATCCACGATGTCCACATCCACCGATCCTGAAAAATGACCGTCGATGATGCGCTGTAGATTGGCCTTCGCCTGCCTGGAGTTCAGCTCTTCGCCAACAACGAAGAGCAGGAGCCTTTGGGTGTCGTTACGCGTACTCATGCGTTTCAGAGCCCATTATGTTCATTGGTCTCCATGGGGTCCACGGCGCTGATGAACTTGGTGGAAAGCCATTTCGGGGGATCGCCAATGCTGATGCCCTTATCCGAGATGGTGAACGCGTGGCGGGCGGTCGAATGACCCGTTCCGCGGCATTTCAGTACTGCGATCAATCTTTCCGTCCTTTCCTCCACATGTACATTACGTAGCAGTATGAGCAGATCCATCAGCGAAGAAAGGCTTGTGCCGGTAACATCCGTTTCATCGTCCTTGCCGCCCACCTGATTGGTGAAAATGCACGTTAGGCTGCGTTCGCGGCAAATGGAGAGCACGCGAATGGCAAAATCAAAGGCGGCATGCTGTGTACCCATGCGCCTCGATGCGGTGATCGCATCCACCACGATGTGCTCCGGCCGATATTCGTCCAGGGCATCGATGATGCGAATGAGATGTTCCTCCACCCCGCATGATTCAGGAAGTACCGAAAGCATCTGCAGGATGCCTTCTTCCACTGGATCTTTAAGATCGATGCCCACATTGCGCAGGTGATCGAGCAACGACTCTTTGGATTCTTCAAAACTGATGAAGAGGGTCCTCTCGCCACGTGCCGCAGCTGCTGCGGCGATGCTGGCCGATAGGATCGTCTTGCCTGAGCCGCTGGACCCACAGATCATCATGGATGACCGGCGCATGATGCCACCGCCGAGCATGGCATCCAGACCATCCGATCCAGAAGACATGCGTTCACCAGGTGCATCGAACGAAAGATTTCCACTGGAGACCGGTACAATTCGGAACCCTCCACGGCCGATCACATATGGATATTCATTCCGTCCGCTCGGTGAGCCGCGATACTTCAATACACGCAGGCGCCGGGTGCTTACCTGGTCGGTGACACGGTGATCGAGCAGGAGCACACAATCGGCCATGAACTCCAGCCAGTCGTGATGTTGATGGCCACTGGCGCTGTAAAGTTTATTGGTGATGAGCACCGTCGCATTCAAACGTTGCATGGCCTTGTGGATCATGTGCAGCTCATTGCGTTCACGCCGCGGATCGTCGAAAACACGCAAAAGCACATCGATCCCATCGATCACCAGATACTTCCCGTCCAAGGCCCTCATTTGTGCCTCAACGATCGCCAGCAGGCCCTTGAGGTTCACTTCACCGGTAAGGACCATGTCGGCATCGAGCTCGGCGGGGATCATCACCAACATCCCTTTCTTCTCCAGCGCTTCAAGGTCCCAGCCCATGGAAAGGGCATGCTGCCTCAGCACTTCCACGCGTTCTTCACAGGCCATGAAGACACAAGGATCTCCCGCCTGCGCCCGACCATAAAGTACTTGTAGCGCAAGGATCGTCTTGCCCGCGCCGGGACCGCCACTGATCAGCGTGGTACGACCAACGGGCAGGCCGCCATGGAGCACCTGGTCCAGACCAGTTATGCCCGTGGAAGCTTTTGGTATGGGCTTGGGAAGTGTGGAAGTATTCAAGCGATAAGGGCGGTACGCGGGAAGTTGAACTAAGGTAATGATCTAAATAAGTGTCGTAAATATAGCCATGATAGGACCGTTTCCGGAACCGGACCTATTCTGATCTTGAAAAGAAGAGTTAATCGTATTTGCGATCTTCAGATCTTTTAAGACGCTCCAAGATCCCCTTCGCCGCAACCGGGATCCGCGTTCCCGGCCCATACACATCGAAGCAACCAGCCTCTTTCAGGAACGCATGATCCTTTGGCGGGATCACGCCACCGGCAACAACAAGGATATCGCCGCGATCATAGGTCTCCTTCAATTCACGGATCACTTCCGGAACCAGCGTTTTATGTCCCCCGGCAAGGCTGCTGATGCCGAGCACGTGAACATCATTCTCGATCGCCTGGCGCGCCACTTCCTGCGGCGTCTGGAACAGCGGGCCGATGTCCACATCGAAACCGATATCGGCAAATGAAGTGGCGATCACTTTCGCGCCGCGATCGTGTCCGTCCTGGCCCATCTTGGCAACAAGGATCCTTGGGCGGCGGCCTTCCTGCTTGGCGAATTCGTTGGCCAGACGCATGGCCTCGTTCATGTCTGGATCTTGCATGGCTTCCGCGGAATAGACACCACTGATGCTGCGTGGCACGGCATGGTAACGGCCGAAGGCTTTTTCGAGCGCATCGCTGATCTCGCCAAGTGTGGCGCGGTGGCGGGCAGCGGAGACGGCGAGTTCCAACAAATTAGCGGCGAGCGGCGAGTCGGCGAGTTGGCCAGTGGGGTGCGCCTTGCCGCTTGCCAACTTGCCACTTGCCGCTTGAGTTAACGCCTCCAATGCCTCCTTCACCGCACCTTCATCTCTACCGACGCGCACTGTATTCAAACGCCGGATCTGGCTTTCGCGCACTGCGCTGTTGTCCACTTCGAGCAGTTCCAGATCGGTCTCTTCCTTGATCTTGTACGCGTTCACGCCGATGATCTTGTCCTTGCCGGTATCGATCCGCGCTTGTCTTCGCGCAGCGGCTTCTTCGATCCGCATCTTCGGCAGGCCGGTCCCGATCGCCTTGCTCATTCCGCCCAGCTTCTCCACTTCCTCGATCCGCGCCCACGCTTTCTGCACAAGTTCATGCGTGAGCCGTTCGACGTAATAGCTTCCACCGAGCGGATCGACGAACTTTGTGATGCCGCTTTGCTTTTGAAGATAGATCTGCGTGTCGCGTGCGATCTTGGCGCTGAAATCCGTAGGCAGTGCGATCGCTTCATCCAATGAATTGGTGTGCAACGATTGCGTTCCGCCGAGCGCTGCGGCCAGTGCTTCGATCGTTGTGCGCGCCACGTTGTTGAACGGATCTTGAGCAGTAAGGCTCCAGCCGCTGGTCTGGCAATGGGTGCGCAGCGCGAGGCTCTTGTTGTCGTTGGCGCCGATCTCTTTCAAGAGCTTCGCCCAAAGCAGACGTCCGGCGCGCATTTTGGCGACTTCCATGAACAGATCCATGCCGATCCCCCAGAAAAAGCTCAGGCGCGGCGCGAATTCATCCACTTTCATTCCTGCGGCGATCCCGGTGCGCACATATTCGATCCCGTCTGCGAGCGTATAGGCGAGTTCCAGATCGGCGGGCGCGCCGGCCTCGTGCATGTGGTAACCACTAATGCTGATGCTGTTGAATTTGGGCATCCGGCGCGCGCAGTAAGAGAAGATGTCGCCCACGATCCGCATGCTTGCGCCCGGCGGATAGATGTACGTGTTGCGCACCATGAATTCCTTCAGGATGTCGTTCTGGATGGTGCCTTGCAACTGCTCCGGCTTCACGCCTTGTTCTTCCGCCGCGACAATGAAGAAGGCCATGATCGGCAGCACGGCGCCGTTCATCGTCATGCTCACGCTCATCTTGTCCAGCGGGATCCGATCGAAAAGGATCTTCATGTCCTCCACACTGCTGATCGCCACGCCGGCTTTCCCAACATCGCCGGTAACTCGCGGATGATCGCTGTCGTAACCGCGGTGCGTGGCCAGATCGAATGCGACGCTCAATCCCATTTGTCCGGCCTCGAGATTCCGGCGATAGAACGCATTGCTTTCTTCCGCTGTGCTGAAACCTGCGTATTGTCTGATCGTCCACGGGCGGATCGCGTACATGCTCGCATAAGGCCCGCGCAGATAGGGCGGAACGCCGGCGCCGAAACGCATGTGCTCCACATCCTTCAGATCGATGCGCGTGTACAGTGACTTCAGCGGGATCTCTTCACGGTTCGGAAGATCATGTTCAATACCATCGATTTCGATCGGTGCGGCAGGTGGAACAACATGGTACTTCACATTTTCCGATCGATGGATCTGCAATTCCCCGGAAAGGGTGCCTGCGATCGATGCGGTGAGTTCTTCCACAGTGAAACTTCCGCCGAGCGGATCGGCCACGCGGGCAAGGAATGATTCCTCGCGCAGCAGATTGCTGATGTTGCGCGCAAGCCGGCGTGGAAGATGATCATCGAGGTTCGTGGGCGAGGGCAGTGGTGGTGAAGGGATCGTGAGGCCATCACAACCACCGGCGATCGCGCTGATCGCCTGCAACGTCGCACGGATCAGGTTCTCGTGATCCTGTTCCTGTTGGCGCTGCGGATAGGCGACCACTGCCTGGATCCATGTGTTGTGCGAACACGCATGTTGTGGATCGTGCGAAGCGATCACCTCGGCCCATACCTGCCGGATCGCGCGGATGCGTGCTGCCTCCACGAAAAGGTCATCGCCGATGTGCAACCGGAATTGGATCCGCGCTGCAGCATCATCGATCGGAAAGCCGGCCTGGAGCAATTCCTTCAAACGAGATGAAGCTTCCTTCAGGACATGAACTGAGCTGGTGATCAATTCCGATCGGTCGGATCTGCGGCGATCATCGATCGAGAAAAGCCGCAGGAACGGATAGCCGGCGATCAATGGCTTGATACCGGATAGATCGGAACCGGCCGGCAATGCGGCGCAGAAGCGGAATTCTGAAGGCTCCACCGACTGGCGTTCACTTTCATGGATGAACCAGCGCAAGGCCGCAGCGCTCCCTTCGATCAGTTGCAGATCGACCGCGGCGAATTGCACGCCGCTCACCGATCGCGCGATGCCTTCGGCCGATCCGTGAAGTTCAGCTGAATCAGCACCGTTCATCAGGGCGTTCAGCAGAACATCGTTGGCGTCATCGGCATTCACGTCGATCGGTTGCGTGTTGCGCCAGTCGTTATTGCGTTTTTTCGATCCGCGGATCAATGGAAGAACACTCGGCTGATCGTTGAATGCGCGTGCTTCTTCATGGCTGATGTACGCATCGATCGCGATCCGCTCTTCGATCGTGTGGCGCAGCTTTTCCTTCAGTGCTGGATCCTTGAGTTCACGCGCTACTTGCTGCTCCCAATCCGATCGCGTCGCTGGAGAGAAGGCTTCGAAAAGCTTTTTGCTCATCGGTGCGAAGTTCGGAAGAGGATCAGATGATCAGAGAGTGAGATGATCAGATAATGTATACACCGGGATCTGCGTGAGGGGATGAAGCGGCAGCCTGCCGAAGGCGAAGCGTTGCTGCGGCACGTGCGAGGAGGCGACCGCAGGAAGCCACCGGAGCCGCGCCGCAGCCGCTGAGACGAGGCAGCTACAGCCCTTCGGCAAGCTCAGGATAAACTATAAACCCGGCCCGCAGGGACACGCCCAAACACCCTGAACAATGAACGGCTCGCGAAAGGCCTTACCTTCACAAGCTAATTCGAAGCAAGAATGCAGATCAGCAAGAACGCGGTGGTTTCCTTTCATTACACGTTGAACGATAGCGAAGGAAAGCTGCTCGATACCAGCGCTGGACGCGAGGCGTTCACCTACATCCATGGTTTGGGAATGATCGTTCCGGGTCTGGAGGAGGAGATGGAAGGACGCAGCGCCGGTGATAATCTGAAGGTGGCGATCCCGCCGGGAAAAGGCTACGGCGAGTTCGATCCACAGCTGATCCATAAGGTACCGCAGGATCGGTTCGGCGGCCAGCAGGTAGAGGCGGGGATGCAATTCCAGGCCGGCGAGCGCGGCGACATGGGTGTGTTCACCGTGATGGAAGTGGAAGATGGGAACGTGATGCTGAACGGGAATCATCCGCTGGCAGGCGTTACGCTTCACTTCAACGTGGATATCACCGATGTGCGCCCGGCCACGGAAGAGGAGCTGGCGCATGGCCATGTACATGGCCCGGGCGGACATCACCACTGATCGGATGATCAGATAATTAGATGATCAGATAATTGAAGGCCGATCGGGATCTCGATCGGCCTTCTTATTTACAGCCAACGTTTCCAGCGGAACCAGGCCAGCATCAACAGGGAAATGATCAGCATGAAACCCATTACGGCGAAATAGCCGTAGCGCCAGCGCAGTTCGGGCATGAAGTCGAAGTTCATTCCATACACGCCAACAATGAACGTAAGCGGAATGAAGATGGTGCTGATGATCGTGAGCAGCTTCATCACCTGGCCGGTGCGCAGGTTCACGCCTGCGTGGTAGGTGTTCTCCAGGCTCGAAAGCATCTCGCGGAACATGGCGATCGTTTCTGCGATGTAGACCGTATGATCCTGCAGATCGTTGATGTAGCGGCGCGTGCTCTTATCGATCAGCGGACTTTGGATCGAATTGAGGCGGCCAGCGATCTCGCGCATCGGCGTTACATAGCGGTTCACCGTGATCAGAAGGCTGCGCAATTCCTGGATCGCCACGAGATCCTCGTTGCCCGGTCGCACAAGCACTTTCCGCTCCAGTTCCTCGATCCGGCGGCCAAGGTCCTCCACGATGATGAAGTAGTTGTCGACGATGATATCGAGTATCGCGTAGAGCAAATAATCCGCGCCCGATCGGCGAGTGCGGCCGGTTCCCTGCACCAATCTTTCACGGACCGGATCGAGCACATCGCCCGGCCTTTCCTGGAAGGAGATCAGCAGATCCTTCCGCAGAACGAATGAGATCTGTTCGGCCTGGATCCCGCCTGTTTCCGGATCGAGATCGAGCATTTTGGCCACGATGAAGAGCGTGTCCTGGAACTCTTCCACCTTCGGGCGGTGATCGGTGTTGAGCACATCTTCCAGGAGAAGTGTGTGCAGCTTGAAACGTTCGCCCAGGCCGCGCAACAGCGGCTCGTCCATCAATCCATCGATATCGAGCCACGTCACCGAACCTTCCGGATCGGCCTGCTCGAATTGCTCGATCGAGATCCCTTTCTCCTCGCGGATCTGATGTTCGTTGTAGATGAACAGATGCGTATCCGCCTGCACGTCGCGGCCTTCGCCCACATGGATGAACGATCCCGGCGGAAGCCCCGCCTTGCCCGATCTTTTGTTCACCTTCTTCATACGCGGCGCTCTTTTCCGGCCGGCATGTCGATCGGTGCGGCGCGAAGGATCTCCGGAACCTCACCCTTGAAACTGATCGTGCGTTGGGGATAGGGGATCACGATGCCTTCACGATCGAAACGCAGCTTGATCGAGCGCAACAGATCGAATTGCATCAACCGTGCGATCACTGGTTCCGCGGCCCAGGCGTAAGCGCGTAGCAGGATGTATGATTCCTCAAGCTTTATCACGCGCACCATCACTTTATGATCGCCGCGCTCGAGTTCCTCCGGTGTGCGCCGATCGATGCAATCGGGATGCAGCTCTGCTTCCTGCCGCATGATCTCCATGGCATGATCGAGATCGCTCTCGTAACTGATCCGCACTTCAACGAACTGGCAAGTGGCTTCATCTTCGATCGAACTGTTCACGATCGTTTCGTCGCTGATCATGGAATTCGGTACGATCACGCGCCGGTTCTCGAAGGATAGGATCACCGTATGGCGCAGGGTGATGTCTTCCACCACGCCGGTGTACAGATCACCGATCTTGATCATGTCGCCCACGCGAAAGGGTTTGAACGAAACAATGAAGATGCCGCTGATGATGTTGCTGAACGCGCGCTGCGTGGCCAGGCCGAGGATCGCGACGAGTATGCCCGCACCGGCGAAGAATGTAAGCGCAAGATGCTTGATCGAAGGGATCACGTAGATGATGCCCCCGAGGGTGACCATCACCATCATGAACCGCAACGCGTTCTTCAGGAACTTGTAGCGCGTGGCATCCTCGCGCGTCTGGGTGGACCTCCTATAACCTCGGCGGATCAATACGAAGAGCAGCCGTTCGATCAGGAACGCCGCGACGATCACAAGGATCACCTTGGCAAGAAGCAGCAGGTTGAACCCGAGCTTCTCCATGATGCGCTCCATGCGCGGTGAAAGTTCGTCGAACATCGGCGGGGCGCCGGCAACTACATCGCGTTGCGAAGCGGGTGCTGCAAACTTAGCACGCCGGGATATCCCTCGCCGTGATCAAGGTATCGTTCCAATGACGCGCGCGTGGATGGGTCGAGAAGCTTGTACAATGGCTGTGGCACCGATCGCAGGTCGGCGAGCGCTTCCCTGATCCGGGTGTCCATCCATTCATGGTGGATCGAAAGTTCACCCGGCACGATCCGCCCGTTGCAGCCCGGTTTTTCACAATGCAGGTCCATCGGATACTCCAGGTTCAGCAATGCGTAGTGATCGGTGATCTCTTCACCTTTCCTTATATCGCGGATCGCGATCTCGAAGCCGAACCCGGTGCTCAACGTGTTGGGCTGGCAGCAGTGGTTCATGTACTTGCCATGGTCCCAACAGAGGATGCGTGTGCCGTTCGGCTCGGTGTACGCATACGTAGTGAGCAGATCGGCGTAAAGCGGATCATCGTTCAACGGCGAATCGGGCGGTATGATGATGTCCAGCGGATCGATCACATAGATCAACGATCCCTTCGGGATATCGGCTTTGGCAAAAACGCCGAAACCGTTCGCTGGACCAATATAGGCCAGCATTGTGCCGGGGTGCATCATCGGGGTGAACGCGAAAGAAGTGGGGTGGGGGTAACGGGAATTAGTGGGCAGATCGAATGCGCCTTTCCGTTTGGTGGATCAAAGGTATGATCCGGACCGATCCCAAGATCAAAGATCGGAAAGACCCCTGCGGAAGGTGGTGCCGCCAGCGATCTGCTTCGCTTCCTTTCCTTTTCGGAACACCTTCATCCCATTCCCGTGCACGCTCATCTTCGATCCATCGAGATGAAGAAGTGAACCTTCGTACAGACCAGCGACAGGCATTTCAGGATTCAACGCCACGAATTCCGCCAGACGCTGATCACGGCTTTCGCCGCCATGACCGGGGATCGTTGCTTCGGTATAATGCGCATTGATCTGGAAGCCGATCAAGTGCATCGCGCGCATGCTCGGCGGTTCCACGATCGGCATATCGTTGGTCGTCATGATCGTTGGGCAGGCCACATTGCTTCCCGCGCTCCAACCCAGATAAGGCATTCCCTTCTTCACCATTTCGGGGATCGCACGCAGAAGCCCCGATCGGTAAAGTTGCCGCAAGAGCAGGAAGGTATTTCCACCGCCAACGGCGATGGCATCGGTTTCCTTCAATGCCTTTGAAGGATCGGTTTCCGCGTGCAGGCTTTTCACTTCGATCCCGATCTCCTGGAAAGCCGATGCGACCTTATCCGCATACGCCTGCTGTTGATCTTCCGGAGCTGCAAAAGGCACGAAGGCGATCCGTTCCGATCCCTGCAGGAACGCCTGTACATAGGGCCGTGGCCATTGCAGGAACGGTTCGCCTGGAAGTGTACTGTTGGATAGGAGCAGGAGTTGCATGGGAGCGGATCACGAAAGTAAGCCGGGCACCGATCGCTCAGGCGATCACATCGATCGCACCGTGTTCCACCACGGTCTTCTTCAAGGCCTCTTCATCATCGGTGAGCAGCAGCAGCTTGTCGTTCTCCTTCAATACCGTATCGCCGCTGGGCACGAAGTAGCGCGGGCCGCGTTTCACCATCACGGCCAGCATATTGTCAGGCAGGGCCAGGTTCATCAGGCGATCACCTTTGGCCAGGGCCTGTTTCCGTATGGTGATCTCGGTGGTGTGCGACTGGATATCGTCGGAGAATTCGATCTCGAAATTCTTCGCCCGTTTCAATCCCGAAGGTTTATCCACCAGCCCCAGCCACATGGCCATGCGTGAGAGCGAAGTGCCTTGCAGTACCAGTGAGACCAATGTGCAGAAGAAAACGATATTGAACATCAGCTGGGCGTGAGGCACATTCTCGGCCAGTGGTATGATCGCGAAGATGATCGGCACGGCGCCGCGCAACCCCACCCACGAAACGAATATCTTGTCCTTCACCGCCATCTTGTTGAACGGCAGCAGGCTGATGAACACGCTGATCGGTCGTGTGATGAAGATCATGAGGAAGCTGATCACCAGGCCGGGGAGTGCCACATCCACCAGTTCCCGGGGATTCACCAGCAACCCAAGGGTGAGGAACATGAGCAGCTGGCTCATCCACGCCATGCCATCGAAGAAGTTGAGCGCCGATCGTTTGTGGATGAACCTTGAATTGCCGATCACCAGGCCACCGATGTACACCGCGAGATATCCGTTGCCTTTCAGGAAATAGGTGGCCGAGAATATGAAGATGCAGAAGGTGAACACCATGATCGGGTAAAGCGAAGCATTGTCGATCTGCAACTTGTTGATCAGGTACACCGAAAGTTTTCCCAGCGCATAACCGGCCACAGCCCCGATCACCATCTGCATCAGCAACAGCCCGATCGCTGAAGCATAATCCGGCTCGGCACCCATCTTGATCAGTTCGATGAAGGTGATGGTGAGTATGTACGCCATGGGGTCGTTGCTTCCGCTTTCCAACTCCAGCATTGGCCGCAGGTTGTTCTTCAACCGGAGGCCGCGCGAACGAAGTATGGAGAATACCGAGGCGGAATCGGTGGATGACATCGTTGATGCCAGCAGCAAAGCGGTGGTAAGCCCGATCGCAGCACCTGGCACCGTGCTTTCCAACAGCCACCAGATGATCACACCGGTGAGCATCGCGGTAAGGAATACACCCAGCGTGGCCAGTACGATGCCCTGCCCGATCACCGGCCGTATGTCGGCGAACTTCGTATCCATTCCACCGGAAAAGAGAATGATGCACAGGGCGACCGTGCCGATGATCTGCGCGATCTGGATGTTCTGGAACTGGATGCCGAAACCATCACTGCCGAAGAGCATCCCCACGGAGAGGAACAGCAGCAAGGCGGGCACGCCGAAGCGATAGCCGGCCTTGCCGGCCAGGATGCTCAGGAAGAACAGGATGGAAATGACCAGCAGTACTACCTCGATCGAAAATCCCATCGCGCTAAAGGTAAGACCGGCGCACCTTGCGAAGGAGCGCCGCGATCCAGCAAGTATCGGCCTACTTCACCAACTTCACGTCCACAGCTTCGGGGCCTTTGCGCCCGCTCTGTGTTTCGAAGGTCACCTTGTCGTTCTGCTTGATCGGGTGCATCAAACTGTTGGCGTGAACGAAGATGCTCTCCTGTGACTTCAGGTCGCGTATGAAGCCATAACCCTTCGAATCATTGAAGAAGGTGACCACGCCCGAACGCACGCGATCGGCGGGATCCTCCTCGGCGCGCTTGGGAACGCCGAGTTCGATCTCCTCGGCATTCACTTCCTCCCGCTTCTTGTTGGGGTCGGGCGGGGTGCTGGTGATGTTGCCGAATTCGTCCACATACGCGAGCATGTCCTCGAACGATCTCTTTCCGCCCTGTGCCTTGCGCTCCTCCTTGCGCTCGGCCTTCTCGCGTCTTTTCTTTTCCTGGTTCTTTTGCCTTTCCTTCTTGCTGAAACTATCCATGCGGTTACGCTTCGTATCTAATGGGATCGATGGCCACCTTCAGTGATGGACCATGCCTTCCTTTTCGCCCATGAAGATACGGCTTGGCATGTTACCGATCGCCATCCTTACCGATCATGGCACTAATTTCGAAGAAAAGGCGGGTATTCATCAACTTATCGAACGATCGGAAATGGGCATCAGGGAGGAAAGGAAATTCATAGTCGGCGACGCCACGAAGGATATCACCTTCACCACATCACGAACCTTCGCCACCGATGAGGAAGCGAAGGAAATGTTCAACATCTCGGTGGAAAGATTGTTCGCGGTGGATCGTTGGACCGATCTGCCCGGGATCTCATCACGCTTCGAACTGCACGATGAGGATGGGGAGAAAAAGGAGGCGGCCCGCCCCAAAGTGGGCGATCACATCAAGATCATCCTTCCGGGTGTGCCGCTGGATAACTGGGTGGCCGTTACCGAAGTGAAGGAAAGGGATGGATCGGCGGAATTCACCGTAAGCCCGTGCAACGATCCAAAGGCCACGGGTGAGGAGCGCAAACAGATCAAGCATTTCTTCACCGCCGGTGCCACCAGCACCTTCAGGGTGGAATTGGAAGGCGGCACCATCACGGCCTGGGAGATCGGCCGCAACGAAGGGATCAACAACAAGGGTGAGGAAGCCGGTGGGCGAAAAGTGGTGAACACCTTGATCGCCGAAGGTGGTTGGGCCGGTTTCCAGCGGCTGCAATGGGAAAAGCTCACCAATTACCTGGTGGACCAATTGGAGATCGAAGAATAGATCCGCCGAGGTTGAACTGGCTTTCTGGAAATTGCATTCAGTCATCATCGGATGACTGGATCTGGAGCTCAATTCAACAAACTGCTCTCGCCCCAAAAGAAGCAGCGCTCCGGAAAGGCCAGTTCAGCGGACGCAAAACCCCGGTGATCGGAATACACCCTGATGCCGAGTTCTTCCAGATCGGCATCATCGTTCTCCCACGCATTGTGGAAGCCGATCAACATGCTCAAGATCCACGTGCGGGCAAGGCGGGCCATAGGCTGCAAAAATAGTTGACAGTTGTTCGTCCTCAGTTGTCAGGCAGAGCTACGGACAACGAGCAACCGGCAACTGACAACCACGCTGCCTACCTTCGCCGTTCCGAAAACAGAGCAATGGGATTACTCGAAGGAAGAACAGC
>JAEZDL010000274.1 GCA_023418095.1 Bacteroidota bacterium | reverse complement strand
TTTTAAAGCCTCTCTCTTCGAGAGATAGATAAATATCGACGGGATTGGCTCCTGGAATGTTCTTAGAACTGGCTGCCTGAATAGCTTTCGATTCGCTTTGGCTTGTGGCGGGGTCCGAGGAAGTGGGATGGTCTAAAGAATTGGTCACGAGCTCAGAAATAGGTTCAGGTCTTTCGGCCACATCTTCTGGAATCTGCCCGGTTAACTTCAAAAGAAGAATGATGAACACAAATACAGCAGCTAAAGCTGTAAAAATCTTCTCACCACTGTTTAATTTCATGTCCACAGGTATTGGTCAGAAATGTAATCAGATTACCGGTCTTGTTCAATAGATAAGAAGAGCGTGCTCAATACCTGAATAATCCACTGCGAAGGCGACAGGTTAAAGTCACAGCGCCGATTGAGGGGATCTTACGCAAGCTTTATCCTTTGCTATTTCTCAACGCGGTCTTGAACCTAATGGATTTGACCCTTTATTTACCCCACCTCTCAAAGTAAAGGGCTCCAACTTTCGCTGGAGCCCTTTAGGCTGTAAGTGTCGGGGTGGTAGGATTCGAACCTACGACCCCCTGCTCCCAAAGCAGGTACGCTAACCGGACTGCGCTACACCCCGAACTGGTGTTCCTTCCTTGCGGAAGAGGGCGCAAATGTAAGTGGTTTGGTGATATGATCCAGAGACCGCAGGGAATTCTTCGATCCTGATGGCTCACCGGTACTTGAACCACGCTGCCAGGAACGGGTTGTACGGCACGTAGATCGGCTTGCCCGTATGGGAGGAATGTTCCCTCACGTATATCAATTCCCGGTCGATCAATACCTGGAGCGCACTCACCATGGCCGCCGATGAAGGCAGATCGTGTTTCTTCATGAACGCAGATCCGGTGGGTGTGTCCACCTCTCCTTCCCTGCTGATCGCTGCGAAAAGATCCCAATGATTGCGGGTGAGCGCGCTGCGCAAAGTGGCCATGATCGCATCCTGTTCGCGCACGATACCCAGCATGATCTGTACGATCATATTCCGATCGACCGTACCGGACGTTGCGAAAAGACGGTTGTACACCACCTGCACATAATAGGTATGGCCGTGACAGAGATCGTAACAGAAAAGCGCATCCTCCATCTTCAACTGGCGTTTGTGCCGCTTGAAGATGTCCTGGGCGAACTTCGCATAGATCTCCCGGTCGATCCTCTTCAGTTCCAATTGATCGGTGCTGCCATAGAACGGTTTCTTCGCATCGTTGAAGAGGTCCATCAGCATGTGGCGCTGGCTGCCTGAAACGATGCAGCGGACCTTGTTGCTGCGCTGAAGCTCGGTGCGGAGCAAAGCATCCATTCGTGCATCCTTGAAAGTGGCGATCTGTTGGAACTCATCGATCGCCAGGAAGATGGTGCGGTCCTGTTCGTTGAGGATCCGGAATATCTCCCGCGTGGTCGCGGCCTCTTTCCGTTGATCACCGGGTTCCAGCGAGATGCTCGGCTTACCGGTAAGATCATCCATGCTCACCACCGGACGCAGGGCCGAGAACCATTCCATGGCATTCTTCAGGAACTGTTTCGGCGTAGGGTTCAGTGCTTCATGAACGGCATTGAGCAGGATGGTATTGAACTCGTGTACATCACGCGCCGCATAGATGTCGGCGAACACCGTACGTGCGCCTCGCACTTTCGCCAGCCCGTTGAAGACATGGTGGATGAGGCCGGTCTTGCCATAGCGACGCGGGCTGTAGAGCATCACGTGCCGGCCATTTCGTAGAGCTGAGGTGATGGCCGCCGTTTCCTCATCCCGGTCGCAGAACAGCTGCGGCGAGACGTATGCGTTGAGCACGAACGGATTCTCCGGGACCGCGGCCATGGCCCAAAGGTAGGGAAACTTTAGTAAGGTTTGTTTAGTAAGGTTTAATTAGTAAGCGAGATGAGCATCGCATCTTGATGATCAGACGCCATTAGCCGGAACCATTATTTCTCCGAAAGTATCACCGAAGAACATTCGATACCCGTTGGTGCTTAGCTTGTTCAACAGCTCCTTCTGGATCTTGCGCTTCAGCGGACGTGCGCCAAACTGCGGGTCGAAACCCGTCTCGCTGATGTGCGCGATCAGCTCCTCGCTCGGGATCAGGTGGATGTTCTTCCTGCAGCTATCTACTTTCGATGAATAATGATCTCCACCCGCCTATTCTGGGCTCGTCCTTTTTCGGTAGTGTTATCGGCCACAGGTTGTGCGGCACCCATGCCTTTGGAAACTATCCTTTGGCCTAAGCTCTTTGACCTGAAATAGGCTGCTACCGCCTCTGCCCTAGCTTGAGATAAAGCCTTGTTAAACTCCTCGCTGCCTTGATCGTCGGTATGGCCGATCACCTCCATACAGCATCCGGTACAGTTATGTAGTTCCACTAGTAGATCATCCAATGCATCGATCCCTGCCTGAGATAACTGACTTTCGCCTGTCGTGAAGAATACTCCCGGCAGGATGAAGCTTTGACCTTCCGAATACTCCGTATTGGTACCCATAACCACGGATGGCCCGTCGTGTTCAGCCATGGCAAGACCAATAAAGACATCCTCTATATAATAATACGCATTAATGGAAGGAGCTCCCTGTTTAGGTCTGATCCTCTCTAGTGCCTTGGCCTTGGGGTCGAAACATCCAATAGTTACCCATTCTTCGCCGCCGTTAGCTACATACAACCCAGAAATACGAGTCCAGTTGGCTGTATTAGCGATACACTCGGTCGCAAAAATCTGAGGATCTAGAGACAAGGCCTTTCCTTTGTTGCTAAAAGGCCGATCAACGGAAATAGCAAGGCCTAGATTCTTTATGCAGAACTTGCTCTTCTCGGCATGAAGTACCCAGAATTCAATCTGATAATCTTGGCCCGCCTTCAAAGGAGCAAGAAGTTTACACTGTACATATTCCCTCCATCTCGATCCACTATTTACGATACCAACATATCCTTCGCCTGTTCTTGGCTGTGCATAACCTGCATGGTTCCTTCCAGTTGAAACAGAAGAATATGGTTTTGCACACCTATTGAAATAATCCGGGGTTCCTCGAGTTGGATTGGACCAATGCTTCAATGAGATGAAATCACCTCTAGATGAAGAAATAGAAGTCGGACACTTTTTATATATCTCGAAGCTCGGGTCAGGCACAAGGTTTTGGCCTTGGACTTCAAATGAAGCAAGAGTAACAAAACAGGCTAAGATGCAGACTCCCAGTCTTAGCATTCTATGCAATTGGATCCATCCAATAAGAACATCGAACATACGGTTAATCCCGAAGCATATTTCCAACCCCGCCTTCCGCGTGAGCGATCGCAGCGGTTACCCCGCACCCCGGCCCTTTGGCCGGGGGAGGAGTAAAAGCGAAGCGCGCGACCCCGGCTGCTCTTGAGCCGGGGGCACGCCCAAAGCCATCATCTGATCTTCTAATTATCTGATCATCTGATCGATCAAGCCTTCTCCCGAGCCTTCTTCGCCCTCCCATTCCCGTTCGCCTTTTCCTCCTCCCCGATCGGCTTCCGAAAAACGATCTTCCCATCGAACACATCCACCACCTGCGGCTTCCCCGTCTCCACGGTACCGGCGATGATCTGGCGGCTCAACTCGATCAACAGCTCCTTCTGGATCATGCGCTTCAGTGGCCTCGCGCCGAACTGCGGATCGAAGCCCGTCTCGCTGATGTGCGCGATCAGCTCCTCGCTCGGGATCAGGTGGATGTCCTTCTCCTCGAGCTTGCGCATCAGCATGTGCAGTTGCAGCTTCACGATCTCGCGCACATCGTTGCGGCCCAGCGGACGGAACATGATGATCTCGTCCACGCGATTCAAGAACTCCGGGCGCACGGTCTTGCGCAACAGGTCCATCACTTCGCGCTGGGTCTTCTCCATCACGTTGTCCAGATCGCGCTCATCGAAGCGCTCGAAATTCTCCTGTATGATGTGCGAGCCGATGTTGCTGGTCATGATGATGATGGTGTTCTTGAAGTTCACCACGCGCCCCTTGTTGTCGGTGAGGCGGCCATCATCGAGCACCTGCAACAGAATGTTCCAGACATCGGGGTGCGCCTTTTCGATCTCGTCCAACAGCACCACGCTGTAGGGTTTGCGGCGCACGGCCTCGGTGAGCTGCCCACCCTCATCGTAGCCCACGTAGCCCGGAGGCGCAC
Organism: Bacteroidota bacterium; assembly: GCA_023418095.1. GTDB lineage: Bacteria > Bacteroidota > Bacteroidia > Flavobacteriales_F > PHOS-HE28 > PHOS-HE28. The sequence goes on along the minus strand of JAEZDL010000274.1, from coordinate 423 downwards.
CCACCAACCGCGACACGCTATGTCGTTCCTGGTACTCGCTCATGTCGATGCGCGTCATCGCGTTCTCGTCGTTGAAGAGGATCTCGCTCAGCGCTTTTGCCAGTTCGGTCTTGCCCACGCCGGTGGTGCCAAGGAAGATGAACGAGCCGATCGGCCGCTTCTCATCGCCCATGCCGGCGCGACTACGACGCACTGCGTCGGCCACCGCACGCACCGCGTCCTGCTGGCCCACCACGCGCTTGTGCAGTTCATCCTCCAGCTTCAGGAGCTTCGCGCGCTCGGCCTCCAGCATGCGGGTAACGGGTATGCCCGTCCAGCGTGATACCACTTCGGCGATCTCCTCCACATCCACCTCCTCCTTGATCATCTTGCTCTCGCTCTGCATGCGCGCGAGCTCCTCCTTCGCCTTCGAAAGCTTGTCCT
>JAEZDL010000255.1 GCA_023418095.1 Bacteroidota bacterium | reverse complement strand
TGCTGAAAAGCATGAAAAAAGGCCGATCAGAATGATCGACCTTCTCGTCGGGGTGGTAGGATTCGAACCTACGACCCCCTGCTCCCAAAGCAGGTACGCTAACCGGACTGCGCTACACCCCGAACTGGTGTTCCTTCCTTTCGGAAGAGGCGCAAATGTAGGTTCTTTTCGGTTACGGATTCACTGGAGCATGAATCCTTTCACCACGACACGCTTCGATCGGGCCTCCACGATCTTCCCGTTGCGGGTGCTGCGCTTGTATTTCACCGCCGACACGCGTCCGTAAATGGTGCTCTCACCCTGGAAGATGGCGAGCTGGTCCGTAGTGAACGTGCTGGAATAGACATTCCCCGCCACGCGATGGATGATACCGCCCAGATCGAACTCGATCGAATCGGCACCAGTGGCCCCGTTCACGGTGAATGTGTAGTTATTGCCGATCGAGAATTCCGTGTCGCTGGTGATGTCGCTGATCTCCGCGAACGTGTGCGACTCGCTGAAGAAGGGATACCCGTTCCCGCCACCCACGATCCACGTATGGTTGATGGGTGCCATTGCGATCAGATCGCTGTAATAGGAGTGGCTGGAGCCATCCCAGGTGAGGGACGTTCCGTTGTAGGTCACGCTACCGACATTCACCTGGATGCCATTGTCCTTGAACCGCGCTTCCGATGAGACCACTGAAACAGGATTGCCGAAAATGTCACCCTCACCGATCGATACTTCCATAACCGCATCGGGCGCTGGAAGTATCGTAGGACCGCCGGTGGAAGGAGTGGGGGCGGGGGGATCATCCTCCTCCTTCTGGCAGGAAGAGAACATCACCACTGGAAAAAGGACGAGAAGAAGGTTGCGCATGGATGGTGGATCGTGAGACCAATTTACATCCGATCCGTGATCTCCATCACCGGTATTTGAACCAAGCTGCCAGGAACGGGTTGTATGGAACATAGATCGGTTTGCCGGAAGCGGCAACATGATCCCTGATATACACCAGCTCCCGATCGATCAAGGCCTGCAGCGCACTAACCATCGCAGCGGAAGAAGGTAGATCATACTTCTTCATGAACGCCGATCCGGTTGGCGTGTCCACCTCACCTTCTCTCGAGATCGCGGCAAATAGATCCCACTGGTTCTTCGTAAGCGCGCTGCGCAAAGTGGCCATGATCGCATCCTGCTCACGCACGATGCCGAGCATGATCTGTACGATCACATTTCGATCGAGCACGCCGGACGTTGCGAAAAGCCGGTTATACAGGACCTGCACGTAATAGGTATGGCCATGACATAGATCATAACAGAAAAGCGCATCTTCCATCTTCAACTGCCGTTTGTGACGTTTGAAGATGTCCTGGGCGAACTTCGCGTAGGTCTCACGGTCGATCCGCTTCAACTCCAATTGATCGGCACTGCCATAGAACGGCTTCTTCGCATCGTTGAAGAGGTCCATAAGCATGTGGCGCTGGCTGCCGGAAAAGATGCAGCGCACCTTGTTGCTGCGCTGAAGCTCGGTCCGGAGCAAGGCGTCCATCCGCGCATCTTCGAAGGTGGCGATCTGCTGGAACTCGTCGATCGCCAGGAAGATCGTACGGTCTTGTTCGTTGAGTATGCGGAAGATCTCACGCGTGGTGGCCGCTTCTTTTCGCTGATCGCCAGGTTCGATCGAGATGCTCGGCTTGCCGGTGAGATCATCCATGCTCACCACAGGACGCAGGGCCGAGAACCATTCCATCGCGTTCTTCAGGAACTGCTTCGGTGTGGGGTTGAGTGCTTCGTGCACGGCATTGAGCAGGATCGTATTGAACTCGTGCGCATCGCGTGCCGCATAGATGTCGGCGAACACCACGCGCGCCCCGCGCACGCGTGCCAGGCCGTTGAACACATGGTGGATGAGCCCGGTCTTGCCGTAGCGGCGTGGACTGTAAAGCATCACATGCCGGCCGTTACGCAGCGCGGAAGAAATGGTCGCGGTCTCTTCCTCACGATCGCAGAACAGCTGCGGCGAAACGTAGGCATTGAGCACGAAGGGGTTGTCCGGGGCGGTGGCCATGTACCAAAGGTAAGAAAAGTTTAGTAAGATTTGTTTAGTAAGGTTTGGTTAGTATCAATTCGTTGTTGAAGGCTGGAGGTTGAAAGTTTAAGGTTGCTGAGAAACTACTGGCTCGCACCATTCAGTCCGATCTTGCCTGCGGAGATCTGGTCGCACGCCGCCAGAGCGCCTTGGCGACGGCGCGCGGCTCAGCCAAGCCTGCCCGACGAATGGAAGGGTTCAACAGCTCCTTTTGTATCATGCGCTTCAGCAGACGTGCCCAGATCTAGCCGCTCAAGATCCTGGCAGCAAGCCGCTCACGCACTAGTTGTAGTGTGGCCGTATCAATAGATCCGATAACTCCTTCGATCCATGCCGCAGGTATAACATGCGCATGGGCAAGTCGAATAAGCCCGGCATATCCAAGGCGCGTTTGCTTGAAGCTCGGATGCTCATCATCTATGACGATATCGAAGCCTTTCACTTCCAAACCAAAGCTTCCACTTTTACCTACGACCATCCAGTCCCCGAAAGGTGGGAATGCGGCTACAAGTATCGCAGGCCTCAACTTATGATGACCATCGGCCTGTGGCAAGGCTACCCGTACCACATCACCAGCCTTCACGGCTTGTAGTCGGGGTTGGGCTCAAGTAATGTGATGCCGCTGATGTCAGGCTCGTGCTCATCATATGCGCGCATGATCCCTGCAGCCGCGATCTGAGACCAAAATTCCCACTCCTCCGCATTGCCCGCAGTTCCAGAAAGCCGGGACTGGATCGCAGTCCGCTCTTCATCAGTAAGTGCAGTGGCCCCTCTCTTTCCCTGCAACATGTTTTTCAGGCCTACCAAAGCTTTCAAAAGACCCTGGTCCTCGACCTTACCGATCCATGCGATCAATTCATTCCGCAGACTTTCGGTGCTCATGGCCTTGTAAAGGTACGGAGAGCCGATGACCAGTCAATGGATCCACCATGTTGGAACAGGTGCTCCCTTTCGAACCACAGACATTCTCCCAACCCCGCCTTTCCGCGTGAGCGATCGCAGCGGAAAGCCCGCAAGCGAGGAGGAACGACGAGTGCGGACTTGCAGCGAAGAGCGCGACCCCGGCTGCTCTTGAGCCGGGGGCACGCCCAAAGCCATCATCCAATTATCTGATCTTCTGATCAGCGCTTAAGCCTTCTCCTTAGCCTTCTTCGATCGGCCATTCGATCCATTCCGCTCCTCCCCGATCGGCTTCCGGAAAACGATCTTCCCATCAAATACATCCACCACCTGCGGCGTACCCGTCTCCACCGTGCCGGCGATGATCTGGCGGCTCAGCTCGTTCAACAGCTCCTTCTGGATCATGCGCTTCAGCGGACGTGCACCGAACTGCGGATCGAAACCCGTTTCGCTGATGTGCTCGATCAGCTCCTCGCTCGGGATCAGGTGGATGTCCTTCTCCTCCAGCTTGCGCATGAGCATGTGCAGCTGCAGCTTCACGATCTCGCGCACATCGCCGCGGCCCAGCGGACGGAACATGATGATCTCGTCCACGCGATTGAGGAACTCGGGGCGCACCGTCTTGCGCAACAGGTCCATCACCTCGCGCTGCGTCTTCTCCATCACGTTGTCCAGATCGCGCTCATCGAAGCGCTCGAA
>JAEZDL010000246.1 GCA_023418095.1 Bacteroidota bacterium | reverse complement strand
CTTCAGTGCCGCTCCACACGCGCCCCTGGCCAATGCTGTCCACTGCGGCCACATCCAGTTTCCGGCCTTCGGCAACGCGCGCTTTGAACGTATCGTAGATATCATCCACGTAAAGCTGCATGATGCGCAGTTCCTGCTCGTCCAGCGGACGGCTCACGGTGAGCATATCCGCGTAGCGGTGGGTCTTCTCAACATCGAAGGTGATGCCGAGCTTGTTGTTGAAGAAGCCCTGCATGTTGGGGATCATCCCGAAGACCCCGATCGAACCCGTGATCGTGGTGGGTTGTGCGTAGATCTTCGTTGCGGGAGCACTTATGTAATATCCGCCTGATGCGGCCACATCGCCCATGCTCACCACGATCGGTTTCTTCTCGGCTATCATCTTCACTTCACGCCAGATCACTTCGCTCGCCAGTGCGCTTCCGCCGGGGGAATTCACGCGGAAGACAACGGCTTTGATGTCATCATCCTCCCGCGCCTCGCGAAGTGTTTCGCCCAGGCTGGTGCTACCGATCGTGCCGTCGGAATTCTTTCCTGAAGAGATCGATCCTTCAGCATAGATCACCGCCAGTTTGTTCTTGCTTGCTGCCGCTCCGCCTTTTTTCGACTTCGGGGTAAAGGATCGCGAATAATCCTTCAAGGAAACGAACTCGATCTCCTTGTCCTCCTCATCCACTTTCAGATCCATCCGCTCACGAATGATGTCGTGCACTTCATCCAGATATTTCGCACCATTGATGAAGCCTTGTTCCATCGCAGAGATATCGCTGCGAACGAGCATGCTGTCCGCGATCAAATTCAACCGCTGCTGATCGATGTTACGCGCGCTGGATACCGCTGCCAGGTGTTCGTTCCAGAAGTCGCGCAGGATCATGCGGATCTGTTCGCGGTTCGGTTCGCTCATCTTCTCTTCGGTGAACGTTTCGCCGAACGCCTTGAACTTGTTGTTGCTTCCGCGGATCAACTGGATGTCGATATCCAACTTGTCGAACAGGCCTTTCAGGAACATCGATTCAGAGCTCAATCCACGGTAGTCCAGATCGCCTTTCGGTTGCAGGTAGATCTCATCGGCCGCAGTGGCCAGGTAGTACGCGGCCTGCGTATAGAATTCGCTGTGCGCGATCACCGGTTTCCCGCTTTCATTCCTGAACTCGATGAGCTTTTCACGGATCTCCTTCAGCGTTGCGAAACCACCGTTCACCATCACCAGATCGAGGTAGATCCCTTCGATCTTATCATCGGTCTTGGCGTGCTCCAGGCTTTCGAGGATGTTGTTGAGGCCGATGTGCGCATTCGCCTGGAACGGCCCGAAGTCCATGTCGAACTGGTCCTTGCTGCCGCGATCCCTGATCTCCTTGTCCAGCGTGATATGCAGTACCGACCCATCCTTGATCGTGGTTGCACCATCCTTGGATGCGAACGTTGCGCCCAGCGCTGCGATCGTTCCGATCAGGATGAAGATCATCAACGCGCCCACCAGCAAAGTGCCCAGCATGGAGGCCAGCATGAATTTGAGGAATTGTCTCATGATCGGATCGGTTTTCTCTTGTTAGCGGATCGAAACTAAACGGAACAGCAATGCCGGCATCCATGGATCACACGAACGGGGCGCTCATCGTATGAAAGGACGTAGGGAAGCAGCAAGTCATAAGCGGCAAGTGTCAAGTTGTTCGGGCGTGTCCCTCGCAAAGCCTCGGGCCAGGCTATACGCTGCAAATCCTCGCTGCGCTGCGGGTTTTCCGCTCCTATCCTTCACGCATCCTTGGGTCCGGAGAGCATCCGATCCACCATTATTCCTGGCAACTGGCAACGAACAACTCACAATGGTGGTAGACACGCTGTTAATCTCCTGTTAAGGTCTGGAACACAGCGAACATGCCCATCTAATTTCGGCGTAACAAAGAACAAAACCTTCGATCAATGAAGAACTTCCTGCTCACCCTGGCGATCGGCCTTTTCTCGGCCACAGCTTTCGCGCAACCTGAAATGAAACCGGTGGGCGGCACCGGACCAATGATCAGTGTGGACAAGGAAGTGGTGGATTACGGAACGATCGCAAAAGGCTCTGATGGTGTGCGCACCTTCGTGGTAACCAATACCGGCGATCAACCATTGCTGATCACACAATGCCAGGGTAGCTGCGGTTGCACGGTGCCCGAGTGCCAGAAGGAACCGATCAAGCCTGGTGAGAAGAGCACTGTTTCCGTGAAATACGACACGGAGCGCGTTGGTCCGTTCAACAAGACGGTCACGATCACCAGCAACGCGAAGAACGAACCTTCCAAACAGATCAAGATCAGCGGCACCGTTGAAGCTGCGGCTGGCACCACCGGTCACGAAGGGCATACGCACTGACGTTGGAAGTTGAGGAGTTGAATGTTGAAACCTCCAACATTCAGCCTCCAACCTTCAGCCATCAACCCTGCCCTTGTTAATCTCCTGTTAACTCCAAAAAACCGGCACGATAGCTGATAATTTTGGGATCGCTGCCATTAACCGAACAACATTGAACAAGATGAAAAAGCTTCTGCTCTCGCTCGGCCTCAGTGCCGCTTTCCTCGGCGCCATCGCTCAGGACAATGCCAAGCCGGTCGGCGGCTCGGGCCCACAGATCTCCGTGGACAAGGAGGTGCATGATTACGGAACGATCCCACAAGGTGCGAACGGTACCTGTGAGTTCACAGTTACCAACACGGGATCCGCTCCCCTGATCATTACCAGCTGCAAAGGCAGCTGCGGTTGCACGGTTCCGAAATGCGATACCGAACCGATCAAGCCAGGCCAGAGCACTACCGTTACTGTGAAGTACGACACCAAGCGCGTAGGCCCGATCAACAAGAGCGTGACCATCAGCAGCAATGCCGAGAACGCACCTGAAAAGATCGTGCGCATCAAGGGAACCGTTGAAGCCGCGCCGGAAACCCCGTCCTCACCCGTGAAGGAACAGAGCCCGATGGCTCCGGTGGAGAACTAAGCCGATCGATATTGAACAACGTGGGGCCCCTCCGATCGGAGGGGCTCTTCTTTTGTACCGATCCGGGCACCGCCCTTTTCACGCAGGAAAAGCCGAACTTTGCGGGCGAAACCTGAAGAAATGCCATCGATCTCCACCAAGGGCCGGCAGATGCCCGCTTCACCGATCCGCAAACTGGTTCCCTATGCCGAAGCCTCCAAGAAGCGTGGCACCAAAGTGATCCACCTGAACATTGGGCAACCGGACATCGAAACGCCGGAAGTGGCGCTGGATGCGATCCGCAACCTGGATCGGAAAGTGATCGAGTATAGCCACAGCGCCGGTTTCGAGAGCTATCGCAAAGGCCTGGCGGAATATTACAAGCAGCACGCGATCGATGTGACGCATGAGCAGATCATCGTTACCAACGGTGGAAGTGAAGCGCTGCTCTTCGGGATGATGGCGTGTTTCGAGCCGGGCGATGAACTGATCATTCCGGAGCCGTACTACGCGAATTACAACAGTTTCGCGATCGCTGCCGGCGTGAAGGTGGTACCGGTGCGCAGCACGATCAACGATGGTTTCGCGCTTCCGCCGATCGATGCGTTTGAGCAACTGATCACGCCTCGCACAAAAGGGATCCTGATCTGCAATCCAGGCAATCCCACGGGTTACCTCTACAGCGGGAAGGAGCTGGAAACGCTGCGCGACATCGTGAAGAAGTACGATCTCTACCTCTTCGCCGATGAAGTGTACCGGGAGTTCTGTTACGACGGTGCCGAGCACATCAGCACCATGACGTTGAAAGGGATCGAGCAGAACGTGGTGCTGGTGGATAGTGTGAGCAAGCGTTACAGCATGTGTGGCGCGCGGGTCGGTGCTTTCATCACCCGGAATGCCGATCTGTACAACGCCGTACTGAAAATGGCTCAAGCGCGATTGAGCCCGCCGACCTTCGGACAGATCGCTTCCGAAGCAGCGTTGAGGACACCGGCTTCCTACTTTGAAAGTGTGATCACGGAATACCGCGAACGCCGCGACATTCTTGTGGATGGATTGAACACGATCGAAGGTGTGATCTGCCCCAAGCCCAAAGGCGCGTTCTATTGCGTGGCCGAATTACCGATCGATGATTCCGATCGGTTCTGTCAATGGCTGTTGGAATCCTTCGAACACAAAGGCCACACGGTGATGATGGCGCCGGCCACAGGTTTCTATGCGGAACCGGCGACAGGCCGCAAGCAGGTGCGACTCGCCTACGTGCTGGAGAAACAGCAATTGCAGATCGCGGTGGAATGCCTTCGCGAAGCGCTGCAGAGCTACCCCGGCACGATCGGCCGGAAGGAGCAGGCTTCGATCGCTTCGCGCTGATCTACGGATCTAATGCAAGCCTTTTTCCTTCATGATCTGGTTCAGCCATTTCAGCATGGCGAACATGATCAGCGTGGCGACCATCAACAGCGCGAAATTCACCCAGAAGAAATTCGCCTTGTCCTCGTAACTGTCCCAAAGCGTCGCGAGCACGCCGGAGAGCTTGTTCCCGATCGAAGTGGAAAGGAACCAGCCGCCCATCATGAGCGCGGTGAGCCGCGCCGGACTAAGCTTCGAGACCAGTGAAAGACCCATCGGGCTCAGGAGCAATTCGCCGATCGTGATCACGCCGTAGGTCGCCATAAGCCACCCCGTGCTTGCCTTCACCGTGCCGTTGTCCGAAGCTTCCACCGCCCACACCATCACCAGCACGCTGATCGCCGAGATCAACAGACCGAACGCGATCTTGGTGGGTGTTGAAGGCTCTTTCCCTTTCTTCCGCAGGAATGCGAAAAACGCGACGACGAGCGGTGTAAGGATGATCACCCAACCTGGATTGATCGACTGGCTGAGCGGCGTGGACCAGAGCGTGGCCGACTCACCGTCCTCCGGCAATTTGGATGGATCCACATTCTTGAAATACGGCGGATAGTTGTACTCCTTGATCACCTTTCCATCCTGCTTTTGCAGGCGGAATTGATCATCGTATAGTTCCACCGAATCCTTCTTGTATTCCAGTTCATCAGCGAGATAAACGCCGCTGAAGACTTCACCCAGCGTCCCCGAAACTTCGCGATCGGTGTAGGTGTCCGCCCAGATCGTGAGTGCGGTGCCGTTCTGCTTGAACACCGCCCAGAACATGATAACCGCAGCGAAAATGGCGAGCAAAGCCGCGATCGGCCGTTTCTCCGATCGTTCCGCGCGGAAATAGAGCGAAGCGAAGAAATAGATCACGGGAATGCATGCGAAGATGAACGCATCGTTGCTGTCCGATTGGAAGATGTTGCCAGGAATGATCCAACCGATCACACCTGCGATCACCGAGGGAAGTAGAATGGTCACCAGGATCCGGCCGAACGGCATGTCCTCCTTCGTCATCTCCTTCTTCACATCCGCTGCGCGATAATGCCGTGTGCCCAACATGAAGATGATCACACCGATGAACATGCCCACGCCCGCCGCGACGAACGCGTACTTCCAGCCCCAAAGGATGATGATCGCCGCGCTGAAGAAATTGCAGATGAAGGCACCGATATTGATGCCCATGTAGAATATGTTATAGCCTTCATCTTTGCGAGAGATGTACTTCGGATCGGTGTAGACGTTGCCGAGCAGCGTAGAGATGTTCGGTTTGAAGAAGCCATTGCCGAAGATCACCAGTGCCATGGAGAGATACAGCATCGGCAAACTGTGGATGGCCATGAGGCAATAGCCAAGGCCCATCATGATCCCACCTGCGATGATCGACCTTCGGTAACCGAAATACCGATCAGCGAGCAATCCTCCAATGAATGGAGTGAGGAATACCAGCGCGATGAACGTTCCGTACAGATCGGAAGCCTCTGTGTTCGTCATCGCGAAACCCTGCTCCACGTTCTTGAGGTAGAGCAGGAAGATGCCGATCATGAGATAGTACCCGAACCTTTCCCACATCTCGGAGAAGAACAGGTAGGGAAGTGCGGCCGGGTGTTTTCTTTCCTTGAGCGATGTGTTCATCTGGTGCGTTGCTCTGCGGCGATCAAGATAGGGGATCGACCTGTTCCCGCAACCGTAACCTTTTGGGTGCCCTGGACGTTCGAGGGCCAGCCCGAAAGCCCAAAAGGGCAATGAGATGATGACAAGATCAATGGTACTGGGTGTCTTACTTGGTGCCGCGAGCTGCCTGGCCGGTGAAGAGATCCGGGCCCAGGCGGTAACCTACACCGCGATCGTTCAGGAGATGGAAACGTGGAGCTCGCCGAAAGCGTTGTTCTCCACCGTTGCCGATAATTATCCCGATGCCGAAATGGAGCACGATGCGGGCAGCCAGACCTTCACGATCCAAACCGCTCTACCGATCTCCTTCGACACTTTCGAAGCGATCACCGTACCGGCCGGTTATTACCTCATTTCATTGAAGTCCGATCGATGAGACCCCTGTACCGATCCTTCATTCTGAGACCTATCGGCATCCTGCTGTTCATCGGTCTTCAGGTAGGATCAATGGCGCAAAGTTCTTCGGATGATTGCGGGCTTGCGGCCGCCAACGAATATCCGGTGCACGATAATATGTGCCTGTTCACCACCTTCAATGTGAGTTTATCGCATACCGCGAGCATGAATCCATCATCGTGTTCCAGTGGTATGAACGACGATTCCTGGGGTTGGTTCGTGGCCACGCAGCCATGGACCGTGATCACCTTCGATCCGGAAAGCAGTCATCGTTCGATCCTCCACGTTTTTACCGGAAGTTGCGGCAGTCTTACCGAGGTGGGTTGCAAGAACGCCGGTGGCAACGGGATCAATGCCCAGGTGGTCATCAACACGGTGATCGGCCAGACATACTACTTCAGGGTGCAACGCCACAACTCGAACAGTGGGATGAACGGGCGGATCTGTATCTATAATCCACCGGCGAACGATAATTGCTCCGTGGCGATCGAATTGATGGCCGAGGAGGAATGCTATCCCGAGACCTTTACCAATGAGGGCGCGACTGCATCCACAGACACACCCACACCTACATGTGGTGGAACGCTGAACAGCAGCACTATGCTCGATATATGGTTCGAATTCTACGCTCCGGAAAGCGGCATCGTGGAGATCCATACCAGCGCCGGAACCCTCACGGATGCCGTGATGCAGCTGTATCGTGGCACGTGCAATGGCCTCACATTGATCGATTGTGACGATAATGACGGGCCGGGCAACATGCCCTACATCGATCGCAGTTGCGATCCACTCGTGCCTTTCGATCTGTATACGTTACGGGTATTCGGCAGGAATGGGGCACAAGGCACATTCGATATATGTGTGCAGGCAAAATCATCGTTCACGAACCCGCACGAGGATTGCTATGGGGCCGTGACACTTTGCGATGACAGTTCGATCTCGAACAATTCCACGGACTTTGGCTGCACACAGGATCTTGCAAGTACCAATCGCGGTTGTCTTGCAAGCAACGAACGCCAGGGGACATGGTACTTCTTCTCGCCTTCCGCAGCAGGCCAGTTCGAATTGACGATCAGGCCAGTGGATGGATCGGGCAACACTGCAGCGGTGGATTATGATTTCGCCGTGTGGGGGCCGAACGTGGCGCTAAGCTGCCCACCAAGCGCAACGCCAATGCGCTGCTCCTACGCAAGTCCCACGAATTCCGGACTTCAGGTCGGAGCCGGTACATATCTCACCGGAATGGCCGCTGGCAATACCGATACGAGCGAACCCGCCTATAACAGTAGCGGCGGCACGACCGTGAATGGTTTCGTTGCACCTTTGGTGGTGGCCGCGGCTGATGTTGGCAAGAAGTTCATCATGTTCGTGGACAACTTCGATCAGAATGGCCAGTCGTTCAAGATCGACTGGACATTGAGCGGCGGTGCCTCACTTGGTTGCGTGGTACTTCCCGTTGAAATGTCCGAATTGCAGGCTGTTGCCACCACCGATCATGTCGCATTGCAATGGGTGACATTGACCGAAAGCGCGACGGAAAGATTCATCGTTGAAAGATCGATGAACGGCAGGGACTTCGATCCGATCGGAATGGTTGAAGCAGCAGGCAATTCCCAAGAACGCATCGAGTACGAATGGCATGATACCGATCCGGTGATCGGTGTCGGCTATTACCGATTGCAGCAGATCGATACTGATGGAGCGACGAATTATTCCGATGTGGTAAGCGCAGCATTCAAGGGACACAACTCCACGTTGATCGTGCACCCGAATCCTGCGAGTGAACGGATCACCTTGCAGATCGATGATGCAGGGATCCACCAGATCGAGGTGATAGATGGCAGCGGACGCATCGTGCATTCCATGCAGCAGGCAACGGATGGTGCGGCAGCGATCCAGCTCGATCTCGCACGGATCGATAAAGGCAGTTATTTGATCAGGTCCCGGTCATCCGGTGGCACGATCTCGATCGGCCGTTTCGTCAGGAATTGACCCTCTTTTCGATCACTTCCTTCGCCGCGCGCAGGCCACTTTGGATCGCACCTTCCATGGTGGCGTTGGCACCTTTCCCGGCCGTTGCTTCGCCCGCGAAGTACAGCGTATCTGCGATAGGCACGGCAAGTTGAGCAGCCGCATCGATCCCGCCCGGCATCACATAGGAATACGCGCCGCGTGAGAACGGATCCCGGATCCAATCGTGGTAATGCCAGGATCGCAAGCGGACCTTGATCCGATCCATTGGAAAGCCCAATATCACACTTAAGGAGGAGAGCGCTGCATCCAACATTTCCTGTTGATCCAGCCCGTGTAACCGATCCACGAGAGAGCCCGCCACCCATGCGGTAAGCATCGGTACCTTTTCAGGTGCCGTGGTCCAGAAGGTCGGGATCCGTTGGTCCGGTGCACTGAGGAAAAGCGCGCCTTTTGCACCTTCGATATCCATCCAGAAAGGGCGATCGAAGACAAGCACCATCTTGATCACATTCCCCATGGCCAATTGGGAAAGCGCTGCGCTCTTCTGTTGAAGTGGCGGATCGAATCGCACCACGCCAACTCCTTCGGTTGATTTGAGAAGTGAGAGCGGCAATGAGATGATCACATTCCGGGCCTTGATAGTGATCTCCTTACCCGATCGCATAGCTGTGACAAGCACCGAACCGGTGGACCACTGAACCGATCGGACAACGGTATTGAGCAAGATGCTTTCAAATGGAAGATCCCGGGTAAACCATTTACAAAGCTCCATCAATGGCTCAGTACTGTGCATTTGCGCGGCATCGGCCGAATGCTCTTCTTCCACCTCACGCAACCACTGCACGCTGAACCGATCGGGATCGGCCGCGTGGAAGCTTTTCACATAATAGAGCAGGTGATCGATCTTCTCGCGATCCTTCGCATCGGCCGCCGCCAAGGCTTCTGAAAGCGATCTGTCCTCCTTCAGGTCCCGATCAAACTTCCTTGCGAGTTGGAGCGCTTCATCAAAGTTCCGATCGATATTCTTCAGGTCATTCCGGGAGCGCTGAACGAATCCGCCTTCAGACCTTCTCAACTCAACTCCTTCCTCCTTTATGATCCTGGCGACCTCACCTTTCGCTTCGATCCATTCGGCACCCAGCTCGATCGGCATTGGCGTTTGCTCCGATCGCAAGGAATGCACACGGCCGCCGATGCGATCCCGCGCTTCGAGAAGTATGAATGATCGACCTTCACGTGCAAGTTCCTTCGCAGCGGCAAGCCCTGCGAGCCCTGCGCCGATCACAATGGTATCCATGGATCTGGCCGCAGCATATCCCGGGCCGATCGCTGTACCTATGGCGTGCAGGTTCCTGCAACTTCACATCCGTTTGCCGGTGATCCGTCACAATCGGAAAAACCTGTGAGGCATTGAACGATCACGCAATTCCCGGCCTGACAGGCGCTCGTGGCATTCGGCAGCGAACAACTGAACCCTTCATCCACAGATCCATCGCAATCGTTGTCGATGCCATCACATATTTCCGCAGAAGCCGGATCGATCGTGCAATTCTGAGGAACACCGTTCAAGCAGGCCGGCACCGTATTCTGGCACGCGCCTGTTCCACACGTGATCGTTCCGAGCCCTTCATCGATCTGCCCGTCGCAATCATCGTCAATGCCATTGCAGATCTCCAGCGCGCCTGGCCTTATCTGGAAATTCGCATCATTGCAATCACCATTGCACGTCGTGAAACCATCCAAGTCATTATCGGTGCAATTGGTGATGCAAGTACCGTTCTGGCAGGTGGTACCAACAGGGCATTGGTTGCCACAAGCCCCACAATTCGAATTATTGAAAGGTAGATAGGTTTCACATCCATTCACGATGTTGCCATCGCAGTCCGCATAGTTGGCCAGGCAGCTTACTATTACACAAGTGCCATTCGTGCAACCAGAGATCGCATTCGGGAAGGAACATACCAAGCCGCAACCACCGCAATTCTGGGGATCGGTCTGCGTGTCCACTTCACATCCGTTGAAGGATTGGCCATCACAATCGAACATACCGGGCGGACAAGGCGCTGCAACGCAGATCCCTCCCTGGCAGATCAGACCGGGTCCGCAATCATTGTTCGTGAGACAACCCTCGCCTGCCGCGCATGGCGGACAGCTTCCGCCGCAATCCACAGCAGTCTCATTGCCATTCTTCACACCATCCGTACAGGACGATCCACATGCACCTTCATCGATCTGGCCGTCGCAATCATCATCGATCCCGTTGCATAGCTCCTGGGCGCCGGGCCTGATATTGAAGTTCGAATCATCACAATCACCGTTGCAGGTGGTGAAGCCATCGGCATCATTATCGAAGCAGTTCTGGCAGGGAAGGCAATCCGGTCCACCACAATCAACACCGGTCTCCTGGCCGTTCAAGATGCCATCGGTACAGTTTGATGAGCAAACTCCACCTTCATCGATCTGGCCGTCGCAATCGTTGTCCAAGCCATCACAGAATTCCGTGGCACCCGGCCAGATCTGTGAATTGAAGTCATTACAATCACCGCCACAGGAAGTGATACCATCAGCATCCTGATCGAGGTTGTTCGCGATGATGCCGTCGCAGTTGTTGTCATTGCCGTTGCAATCATCGAACGTTCCCGGGTTGTAAGCCGGATCGTTGTCATCGCAATCGCCATCGCACGTTGTGAAACCATCCTGGTCATTGTCGTTGCAGACCACGCAGACACCGTTCGAGCAGACCGAGCCTGGGGGACAGACCATGCCGCAACCACCGCAATTCTGTGGGTCGGAGAAGATGTCCGTGAACTCATCCACAATACCATTGCAATTGTTATCGATGCCGTCGCAGACATCTTCAGAATCGGGGCCGATCTGTGCGTTCGAATCATCGCAATCCCCATCGCATATCGTGAAGCCATCCTGATCATTATCCGTGCAGGGTACGCATTGGCCGTTCGTGCACGTGAAACCTTCGCCGCAGGCCACGCCACAAGCGCCGCAGTTGTTGACGTCAGTCTGGAGATCCAAACCTTCATCGATCTGGCCATCACAGTCATTGTCCTGCCCATCACACACCTCTTCGGCATACGGATGCGTATCCGGATCCGCATCATCGCAATCCGATCCCGCTGACCAGCCGTCGCCGTCCACATCGACCAGTCCAGCGCAAAGAACGAAGCCGACCAGGCAGCCATTGTCACCCGCGCAGTTGTAGCAAAGTTCATTGCTGCTGAGGCATTGCCCGACGCAGTTCTGCATGATGCAGCTCATGGTCGCGATACCGCATGAATGGCATTCCGGTGAAATGGGAATGCCCAAGTTGACCAGATCATCAACTATGCACTGGAAGCCTTGCTGTGTCGTAGGAAAACCGCAGTTGATGAACGACTCGGAGAGCGCTTCGAAATATGCCTGCATGTTCTGGTCCAGCCATGCCTGATCGGAGGCGTCACAGTACTGGCTGCAATCCTGGCCGGGAAAGACCTGTGGATCGAGATCATCGCAATCGCCGTTCTGTGTTGTGAATCCTGGAGGCGGCACGCAACCTTCGGCGATCTGCGCACCGGTACCGAATCCATCACCATCCAGGTCCTGATAGAAGGTGAAGTCCGGTGCAACAGAGGGATCATCGTCATCACAATCGATCGGTGTTCCGCAACCGGCCTGATCGTAGAAACCATCCTGATCTTCATCTGCACAACCACCGTTCGCAGCACTGATACCGGGGATGATCACGTAACAACCATTCCCCTGATACAGCGTATCGCCCAACAACGAGACTGAAAAACAATTCAAGCTGCTACCGGATACGAAGGCATAGGGAACGCTCAGGAATTGCGTGGTGCCCATGTCCTGGAAATTCGATCCGCCGCCGGGATCGAACTCGACCTTCAGGTAGAATGGCCCTGCCGCCCATGCGATCGCGGTAAAGGCCCCTTGCACAGCGGTGCCGCTCCCGATCTGTACTGTGAACAGACCGAATGGGGTGGTTGTGGCACTCTGTGTTTCCTGGTACACCACCGGTCCGGTGGGCGAACCGGAAATGATCGAAAGCCGCAAAGAAATTGCCTGTGATACCAGTGCATTCCCACTGTTGTCGCGTGCCACGCCCTGGAACTCGAAGGCCTGCGGCACTTGTGGGAAGGCCAGGAACGGCAACAGGATAAGAAGGATCGTAAGAAGGCGCATCGGTGGTAATGCTTTGGTGAGGATCAGGGGAACTGCGCAGCGCGGACCGCGGTGGGGATGGTGCCGCCGACCGTGAACAGGATAGGATCGCGGTCATTTCCAGCGCCGGCATACTTGGTAAGCCCATCAAGGTTCACATCGGTTGAAGTGTAACCTGCAACGACATTCGTCGGGATCGTTCCGCCGACGTGTACAAGAATGGGGTCGCGATCATTCGCAGTGTTCACGTACTTCACCAGATGATCGCCGTTCACATCGCCCGCCCACAACATGCGAACACCACCTTCGATCCGCATCGCATCAATTCCTGCCACGGGTATCGTTCCCACCGTTAGATCGATCGCTGCGGCTGCAAGACCCAATGCGATCGGCGATGCGGTGATCACAGGCAGGTGGTTCCGATGGCGCACAGCGACGAAATAGTGCCCAGGTACAGCGCTGATCTGAAGCGGGGATGAACCGTCCGGCTCGACCACATCACCATCTCTTTGAAGGAGCGCACTTCTGCTGGAGAGCACCTTTTGCGGATCCAATGGATCCCGCAGTTCGATCAGGATCCAATCAACGATCGCATCCGATCCCAAGGTGATCAATGCTGAAGGAAAGACCTGCTCGCCCCCGCCCTGCCCTGCATGAGCGATCCCCAGGGCGGAATATGGCTCCGTGGCCGGGATGAGGCCGGCAGATCGCAGGCCATCGTTCATCAATGCCGAACTGGGATCGAATGGACCTGATAGACAAACTTTCAAGGTGAGCGCAAGCCAGACGATATCAGGCTGCTGGATGCCACTGGTGATATGCTTCGATCCATTCGTGAACGATGCACCGCTGATCTGGCCCACGGACCATGAAAGTGCGGCGCCTTGACCATGACCTCCGCTGC
This sequence comes from Bacteroidota bacterium, assembly GCA_023418095.1. Classification (GTDB taxonomy): domain Bacteria; phylum Bacteroidota; class Bacteroidia; order Flavobacteriales_F; family PHOS-HE28; genus PHOS-HE28. Next base: position 413 of record JAEZDL010000246.1, on the reverse strand, counting down.
CCACCGTTCCCGAAGGACCGATCGACTGACCGGAAATGCGCCCGTTCTCCAGAAGGAGGATGAAGGTCACAAGGAAAGATCGCCACGGAAGAAGCCGATCCATGGCGCAATTTCACAAAAAGAAGATCGCTTCGAGTGGCGCTATTTCGGAACCGATCACACCTTTCAGCTTCTCTCCTTACAGGAGCACGGGTTCCCTACTTATCAACAGGGCAACCAATTTTTTTCTTCAGATCGTAGCCCTACGCTCGATCCGGATGGCATCGAAATGAGTGCCACCAAGGCTGTGAATGCCATTCATTCCATGATTTTCGAAGATCCTACGCAGTACGATCCAATTCCAACGCCAACGCATCGAAGCTGTCTCCCCAGCCCCCAACATGGCTGTCGCGGCTCGCCTCCGTGGCCAGGCC